>DAMDNS010000035.1:0-11176 GCA_032083605.1 Ureibacillus sp. | reverse complement strand
ATTGATGATTTTGGAGTTGGATTTTCAAGCTTGAGCTATTTACAGCAATTACCTTTCTCCGAAATTAAAATCGATCGAAGCTTTATTAATGACATTAATAACAGCGATATGTATGCAGTCGTTCAAACCATTGTGCAGCTGGCAGAAAAATTAAGAATGCATGTAGTGGCTGAAGGGATTGAAACCCCCGAGCAATATGCAATATTACAGAAAATTGGCTGTAAATCTGGACAAGGATTTTATTTCCATAAGCCAATGCCACTTGAAGAAGCCGAAACCTTGCTCGATACTATTTAATTGGATGATAGAGAGCTGGGACATAAGTAGAAATTCCAGGAAAATTAGTGGAAAAATATAATAATAATTTGAAACTTTCCAAATTGATTGTAGTGGAGGGTCGAGTGTAGCTGTCGACTGCGTCTTTCGCTACAAAGCGGAGCTTCCTGCGGGAATAGCACTCCCCTGAGACTACAGACTCAGGGGAGTGCCTGCGAAAAAGCGCACCCCAGACGGAAATCAATTTTTTCGCACACCGAAAAAACACCATTTCAACACAAAAATGGTGTTTTTTGGTTTTGTTCCGGCCACTTTTTATTAATTTACCGTCTCTTCATCCGCTAGATTTTCGGCGATAAAGGCTACCATATCCTTTAAATTCTGTGGTGTAACACCATGTCCATCCGGATACGTTTTGAAAGTAACTTGTACACCCATCTCATCAAAATAATTCTTGCTCTTCTCACCCCATTGGATTGGAAAATCATAATCATATTCACCATGGGAGATAAAGATCTTTGTTCGATCTAGCGGGGCTTTCTTGTATTCATTCATAACGAAGTCTGGTAAAAAGCCGCTTAAAGCTACAGTTCCAGTAATTAGGTTCCCTAATGTCAAAGTTAGTGTTTCTACAACAGCCGCACCTTGGTTAAATCCAACTAAAAAGATTTTCTTGATATTTAAATGATATTCTTCGATTGCTTCTAAAATAAAGCTCTGAGTAAAAGTAATCATTTTATCAAACACTTCTCTATTTGGTTTTCCTTCCTCTTCAAAGGTATAAAATGCATAGCCTGGAGAATGTGTAATGGGACCTCTTAAGCTAAAGATGTGGCATTGACCTTTAAACTCCTCAACTAATTGCAGTAAATCCTCTTCATTACTTCCTAGCCCATGCAGTAAAAAGATGGCCCCTTGGTGTTCATCACTATTATTGGATGGCGCTATATGCTTGAACGTATATGGTGATTTCATATTTTTAATTCCTTTCTCATATCTAAAACCCAGAATATCTTGTATTGTATCAAAGTTTAAAGGAAAAGTTTACAATTGCACCCTTTTGAATTGATTTTCACAAAAAAATGCATTAGAAAAGTACTTATCGACCAAAATAGGTTGAGCTAAAAAACACTTTAACTCCCTAAATCCATGTAAACTTATAATTCCTATCAACAAAATAAACTTTTTTCTCCAATATATTTTATGAATCTGGTATACTACAATTCGAGGTGAAACTATATGACAATAATAACTATAATTAATGTCGCTATATTACTTGCTCTTATGGGCTTCTTACGGTACTTAAATAAAAAACATGTTAAGTTTTCCAACCGTGTATTCATAGGTCTAGGCTTAGGTATTCTATTAGGCTTAGCCCTTCAGCTTATTTTTGGTGCAACTTCCGAAGTGGTCACAAATACTGTTCCTTGGTATAACATTATTGGGACAGGCTATGTAAAGCTTCTTCAGATGATTGCAATGCCGCTTGTCTTCATTTCGATTCTTGCGGCCTTCACAAAAATGAAGCTTGGCAATAATCTAGGAAAAATTGCTGGACTTATTTTACTTATACTAGTTGGTACAACAGCAATTTCTGCTGGAGTCGGGATTTTATCTGCGAGCATCTTCGATCTTGATGCAACACAATTGGTTCAAGGAGATGCAGAAAAAGAACGCGGTATTTCTTTAGAAGAAAAAACAGCCGAGGTTAAATCTTTACCAGAACAAATTGTAGAGCTGTTCCCCGCGAATCCATTCTTGGACTTAACTGGTGCCCGCTCAACTTCAACTATAGCAGTTGTGATTTTTGCTGCCTTTTTAGGTTTTTCTTACTTAAGAATTGTTCGTAAAGATGAAGAGACTTCAAAAACCATCAACAAAGCAATCGATTCCATTTATTCACTAGTGATGGGTGTTGTTACAATAGTACTGCGACTTACTCCATATGGGATTTTAGCTATTATGGCTCGTACTGTTGCAACAAGTGATTTTGGAGCAATTTATAATCTTGGTAAATTTGTTATTGCTTCTTATGTAGCTCTAATAGCGGTATTTATCATTCATTTAATCATTATCTCAATAACAGGGTTAAGTCCAATAATGTATCTTAAAAAGACTAGTGAAACCTTGCTATTTGCCTTTACTTCGAGATCTAGTGCAGGTACGCTGCCATTAAACTTAAAAACACAAGAAGAGCGTTTAGGTGTACCTGATGGAATTGCAAACTTTGCAGGTTCCTTTGGATTATCAATCGGTCAAAATGGCTGTGCTGGTGTCTATCCAGCAATGCTGGCATTTATGATTGCACCTACAGTTGGCATCAACCCACTGGACTTTAGTTTTATCGCAACAGTTATTGTTATTGTTGCTATTAGTTCCTTTGGTGTGGCTGGTGTTGGTGGAGGCGCAACTTTTGCTGCAATTATTGTTTTATCAGCATTAGACTTGCCTGTTGCCCTTGCCGGTGTACTAATTTCAGTAGAACCTTTAATTGATATGGGTAGAACAGCATTAAATGTAAGCGGATCGATGACAGCTGGAGTAACGACAGCAAGAATTACTGGAGACTTGGATAAAGAAATTTTCAATAATCCAACATTGAAAGAGCTTGGCGAATCGTAATACCCAAAGCCCCTAATTCCATGAATTAGGGGCTTACTTTATGTAACTTTATATAATGTTTTCTAGCCCGGCAACAGCTTCTTTTACGAGAAATTCCGGGCTTTTTATTTACACTGTCTTTAAACCAATTCAATACTTATTTAAACAGTATTGGCTCAAAACATGTACTTATTTGGTTTTTAAAACTTTCCATTTTATCTTTGGATACACCTACAATTACTGCCGTAGCTGGACCGCTTGTTTTCTCGACATCTAATGCGCATTCAACTTCACTACCTGGGAAGAGACTATTCAACTCAGAAAGAATTCCCTTAGAACCCACCGGCCAAATCTGGTCAGCAATTTTCAAGCGAACTAAATCATACAATTCTTTTAATTGTGCAACATGCTGAGATTCAGTGATTACTTCCTCTCCCACTAGGGGCTTGCCAACAACATACCAGTGTAGATTTTCTTTGGAAACCTCATAGATTACCTTACCAATCATCATTAAGCTTATACCTGATTGCAATGCTTTAAAATTTGATTCAGTAGAACCCTTTATAGTCGGTACAGGAACACCAATTTCAGTGAAGGCTTGTTGGATTCCTTTTTCATAATCCTTCCATGCCTCATCACCCGTGAAGTTTGAAAGAAATATATGAGTGGGCTCTGCACCAGCACACCACTGCTCTATTAGAGCAACACGAGCAGTATAGTAAGCCGCTAATTCATTGGAAACATGTACTGCATCCAGCTCTTTTTCTCCAATACAACCTGAATTATCAATCGTTACTATGGTTGTTTCGTCTATTTTAGTCGCATTCCTCATATTTTTGCTACCTTCCGTGTATTAAATACTTTTTCCACTACAGGCAGGGCAATCATTGTAACTACAGCGTTTATAGCAGTTGCAACAACTAGGCTAGGAACTGCTCCTATAAAAAATGCCGGTGAAATTAAAAAATAAAATGGAAGTGCCGAAAGAACACCGTTGCCAATAATTAAAAAGATCCACTTAAAAATTTTAAATCCGTTTTTATGTAATAAATTAAAAACATAAGTGATGATCAGCATTTCTAAAGCAATTAATATGTGAAATGGACCTGATGGAAAACCTGCTGTTAAAGCTGTTGCTAGATGTCCAAGGCTTGCCGCAAAACCAGAGAAAAGTGGCGGTAAAAATGCAGCACTTATAAAAGCAGGTGCTGAATCTAATGCAGCTGTTGTAATGAAACCTGGAACCTTTATAAAACTTCCAATTACACAAATTGCGGCAATCAGAGACGTTAAAATCATCAATCTTAATGTTGATGTTGAACCCATCTTAAATTCCCTCCCCTTTTAAAATTTCAGGTATCCCATACCAAATTCGAATCACTCTTTCACTTTTTGAAAAGAGCTTTTGATAAAGTCGCCCGCAGGCATCCCTCATTACCCTTTCTTCCCTCTCTAACGGTACAACACCTCTGCCAATATCTGTACATATGCAAATGATATTCGCTTGTTGCTCCAGCTTACTAAGTCTATTGAAAATGTCTTCTGCTATTGCTTCTTCATCTAGATGACTCTTTTGAAGAATCAGTAATTCCAAGCTACCTATAATGACAGCATCCTCTTTCTGAAAATGGCCGCCAATTGGTATTTCTCCTTCAAAAAAATGTTGTTTACCGATATGATTTTTCAAAAATACTTCTTTTACAAACCTTCTTTTGCCATTATAGGCTCCACCGATAACAACCTGCATCGCTTCCCCTCCTTCACATCGGAAATATTTTCCCATTGCAATGAATAGACGGTTCTATGGCTTACATTAATTTGTTGAAACGATTTTTCCATCGGTCCAAAAACAGTCAATAAAAACCGGATAACTCCTCCATGTACGATAAATGTGTATTCATCATTTTGAGAAATAATTTGTTGAAAACAGGTTAATACTCTTTTGGCAAATTCAGCATAGGGCTCACCATTTGGAGGAGTGTTTAACTGTGGGTCGTCAATCCAATTTCTATAATTGAGGTTATCCTTTAGGTCCTCATAGGTTTTCATCTCAAAATCCCCAAAATTTAGTTCTCTTAGATTTTTTTCAGGGCAATAGGTTACCCCCGGGAAGTAAAGCTGAGCGGTTTGCTCACAGCGCTTTAAATCACTCCCATATATAATTTCCGCCTCGATAGGTAACTTGAAGGGACGATTACTTGTAAAGATGGGCTCATCCGTCCAACCGATATATTTTCTATTCAAATTAGCTATGGTTTTTTCATGTCGTATCAAATGAATAACAAAATGATTCCCCATAAGAACACCTCAGTCCCTTCATAAAGTGCTCCTACTAAATCGCCAGTCATGCCGCCAAAGTTATTTATGGTCCATTTCCGATAAAGAAAAACGAATAATAGCATGCACCCAATTAAAATAATTCCGTTTAACCCAATAAAAAAATATGTAAGAATACTATATAAAAACGCATATAAAATGAGTGCAATCCAAATCGTCCGGTGATTTACCTGGGATTTGAAATAGGCTGCTAATCCCTTTTCTTTTACCGTATGAGTAGCAACAAAGTAAATGAGTAAAGCTAATCGGCTTATAAACGGGATCGACAAGAAATAAAATAACACATCCTCGGAATCGCGATTTAAAAACTCATAGATAAAGCCGATTTTTAATAGGAGCAATACAACCAAACTAATTGCACCAAAGGCCCCAACTCTTGGATCCTCTAAAATTTCAAGTCTCTTCTCTTTGTTTTGGTACGAGAAAAAGGCATCTCCCATATCAATCCAGCCATCCAAATGCAGTCCGCCTGTCATGACAATACCGGCAACAACCACTAAAATTGCCAAAAGAACATTAGAAACATCCACAAAGTGAATATTTAAGGTATAGAGCAAGCTTACAGAACAGCCCATCAAGACTCCTAATAAAGGCATCATCATATACATGGATGTAACTGTTTTCTGATTTATCGGCAGCTGTCTACGAATCGGCAGTGAAGTAAAAAACTGGAAGGATAAAAGCAATCCGGTAAAACTATTTTTCATAATTGGCATTATCCTTTCCATTGTTTAGTCCTACTATAATCCATTTCATAAGCTTCGTCACTGTTCTCTACAATCCACTGGTGCAATTCTCCCAGTAGGAATCGATATAAATTTACTTCAGAAAAAATAGAAGCTGGTTCATCTAAGATTTCATTAGAAACAAGTAGCACAGTACATCCTGACTGAATCCATTGAGTCAGCACCCTTTTTAATTTAGCCATGGAGTTTTCGATTTCCAAGGTTCTTTTGTTTACATCAAGCTGTTCCGTATTATATAGAACATTGTTCAGCCAGGTCGTTATACAATCCCAAAGGATGACGGATTTTACATTTGCCTTTATCCCATCAAACTCTAGTTGTTCTTGAATTTCAATTGTTTTCCACTGATGCTCAGACAGTGCACGGTCCTGTTGATGTCTTCTGATTCTTTCCCTCATTTCCTCGTCAAAGGGAACACCAGAGGCTATATAATATAGATTATCGCACTCCAACTGTTGATGAAGCTGCTTAGCATAATTTTCAGCAAAAGCACTTTTCCCACTGCGGACGCCACCAGTTATAAAGATTAATTTCGCCATTTTTTCTCCTACCTCTAGCTTTTCTTAATTATAAAGCTCAAAAAGAGCAAACTCTATAAAAGAATTTGCCCTCCTATTTTAGTTGAAAATTTCAGGATAAATTGTGGAGGCAATTTGTTCAATTGCATCACCGATTCGAGGTCCTGGACGATCTAAGATGTCGGCATTCAATTCGTAAACTTGTCCGTTTTGAACAGCCGTAATGTTAGACCAGCCATCACGTGCTAGAATTTCCCCTTTTGGGTCATCACTATAATTTACAGTAGTGATAATCGCTTCTGGATTACGAGTAATTAAATCCTCTTCTGTAACAGCAAACCACCCTTGCTGGTCGGCATATAGGTTCTCAACACCTGCCGCTTCAATCAGCTCTTGTTGGAAGGTGCCGGAACCAATAGACCAAATGTCCGGAGCTGGTGAAATTTCAAAGTAAACCTTTTCCTTTTCATTTACTGATGCTGTTTTTTCTTGAACCTCGGCAATTTGAGCTTCGATTCCAGAAACTATTTCTTCTGCTTTATCTTCAATATTTAATACGTCTGCAATTTGTTCAATATCTCCGTATACATCATCAATTGTTGCAGCAGATTTTATAACAAAAACTTTTAACCCAGCAGATTCTAATTGCTCAACTTGTGGTTCTTCTCCAGTTGTATAAGCAAATACAACGTCCGGCTGCAATTCAATTACCCTTTCATTGTTGATAGTCATTGAATCTGATACACGTTCAATCTCTAGAGCTGCTTCAGGGTATGTATCATAGTCCGTTGCCCCAATGATTTGCTCCCCAACACCGAGTTCAAAGAGGATTTCCGTATTACTTGGCATCAATGAAATGATGGTTTCTGGTACTTCTTCAAATGTCACTTCAACACCACGATCATCAACAACTGTGTATGGGCCTGACTCTTCTTCTGCTGTCTCCGTTTTTTCAGTGTTTTTCACAGTGTCGGTATTGGTAGAATCAGAATTTGAACAGCCTACTAATAATAATGAAATTGATAGTGGAGCTAGCCACTTTTTATTTAAAAACTTCATAGTATTTCCTCTTTTCGTTTTTTCTTTGTTGGATAGGATTTGCTTTCGAACGGAATTCCTTCGACGCCATTTTGAATATTTGTGTAGACGGCCATAACAAAAAATACATTGGCAAGCAGTCCTAAAAAATCAAATAAAATCTCTGGAACTTCCCGTTCTTCACTTACCTTGTGGAGAGCACGGTATGATTTTTTTGCTTCGCTCCGACAGATATGCAGCAAGGCTGCTGCTTGACACCCTTGCGGAAGCAAAAATTGCTGAATTACATCCCCGACTTGCTCAACATAATAATCGTAGCGGTCGCTTAAAGCCTGTAAATCCTCTTCTGAAATAGCTAATTTTCCGCGTACAGAGCCGTTTAAATGATAGCATAGCGGCTGGATTACTTTTAAATCCTCATAAACCATTTTACAGGCCCCGTCCCCTTGCAAGTCTGGCAAGACCGCTCCCACTCTAGTTGTTAGTGAATCTGTACGAATCTCATAATCAACCAAGCTCTGCCTTTCACGCATAAATGGGTAACAGCTATAGCGGATATCTTTTCTAATAATATAGACCCCCTCTAAAAGTTATAGAAAGTGAATGGCTCGTCCAGATTGCAAGAGAATATAAAAAGCCATCCAAGAAAATGGATGGCAAAAATAACAGAACAAAAAAATAGCAGGATATTTTCATTCGATTGTGCCGTACATTCTCTTTATTTCCGAAGAGTTTAGTTACGATCAGAAAAAGATAGGTCTCCTGGCTTGTGTATAGCATTTCGAAGAGCCTTCCCATCAAAGTCAGACAGTGGCAATTTCTTGAAACTAACACATACAGTTGCGGATACAGCTTCGGCTTTTCACCGAATTCCCAATTAAGCGTCAATACGCATCTTTTTCCTGCAAACACTATTCACTTATGAGCAATATAACATATTTTTCAAAATAATAGTATTTTTATTTTTATAATAGAATTTATTCACCCTTGTGAGAGATTAGTTACAATCCAGGCATTTCCCATAGATTTCGAATTTATGTGCTTCAACAGTATATCCAGGCAGCTTCTCATTCAGCATTTCCATTGGGCAAATCGATATTTCTTTGACGTTCCCGCATTCCATACAAATGAAATGATGGTGGTGATGATCAGACTCGCATTGCATGCGGAAATTTCTTTCACCGTTTAACTCTGTTTCTTCTAAAATACCAAGATCAACAAAGGTAGACAAATTCCTATAAATAGTATCAAAGCTCATTCCAGGAAAGTCTTGTTTCAAAACTGACAAAAGATCCTTTGCAGTTAAATATTTATCGGTTTCTTCAAACATATTCAGGATTAATTCGCGTTTATCTGTTTTTTTATACCCGTTATCCTTAAGTATTTCCCATGCTTTTGTTAGATTCATTTAACTGCTCCCCTTTCTCTTGCATTCAATTTAAGCGCAATTTTTTTTACGAGAATGACAATCAATAAAATTAATATCGAAGTTACTACAATTGTACCACCTGGAGCCAGGTTTAAATAGTACGCAGTTGCCAAACCAATGATCACTGCAGCTTCTCCAAATAAAATAGAATACAGAATGGTTTGTTTAAAGCCCTTTGCAATACGCATACTTGCTGCAACCGGCAATGTAATTAATGAAGAAACTAATAAAATCCCAACAATCCGCATGCTTGCTGCAATGACTAACGCAACAACCAGCATAAATAAGAAATGGATCCATTTTGCAGGCAACCCACTTGCGTTGGCATATTCTTCATCAAAAGCAAGAACGAACATTTCCTTGAAAAATAGCCATAAAAACAAGATAACAACAACGGCAATACTGACCACGACCCATAAATCTTGCCTCGATACGGCTGAAACAGAGCCAAATAAATAACTCATTAAATCGGTATTAAACCCACTCGCCAAGGAGACAAAAATTGCCGTTAAACCAATACCGGCCGACATAATAATCGGTATCGCCAGCTCCTCATAATGCTTATATAGTCTACGCAGGCGCTCGATTAAAATGGAGCCGCTAACTGCTGCTACAATTCCTAAATAAATCGGGTTTAAAAGGATTAGTGCAGAGAAGCTCTGACTTAAGTACAAGCTACCCGCAATCCCCGCTAATGTCACGTGTGAAAGTGCGTCCGCGATCAGAGACATTCTCCGGACAACGATAAATACACCCAATAATGGTGCAATAATTCCAATAATCAGCCCTGAGATAAAGGCATTTTGTAAAAATTCATAGTTAAAAATTGCTTCAATCATTTTGCCTTCTCCTCTTTAATGAATCTTTCTAACGGAATGCCCATACCAATTGTCTAATTGAGTTTGAGAAATGGAGTCAAACTCCTTCTTGAACCCATGGAAATGGATTGTTTGATTTAAGCAGGCAACATGACTGATACGATTAGAAACTGTATCCACATCATGAGTGACTAAAATAATTGTCTTATTTTGTTCCTCGTTTAACCTAGCCAACATATCATAAAATGATTGGACATTTTCGTGATCGATTCCCACAGTCGGCTCATCTAAAATCAACACTTTAGGGTCTGAAATAAGTGCCCGCGCAATAAAAACACGTTGCTGCTGACCACCGGAAAGCTGGCCAATGTTGCGCGTTCGAAATTGTTCCATACCTACAGAAGCTAAGGCTTTTTCTACCTTTTCATTAGCGTCCTTTGGCATTTTTTTAAATAGCCCTATTTTTTTCGTTAGTCCACTTTTAACTACTTCCTCGACCGTTGCAGGAAATCCCGAGTTAAATGCATTGGATTTTTGAGAAACATAGCCAATCCATTCTCTATTACGGAATGTTTCATTGGATTGACCAAATAGTTGAACCTCACCAGACATAGGCTTCAAAAGTCCCAGCAATAGTTTTAATAATGTGGATTTACCTGAACCATTTGGTCCCAGGATGGCGAGGAAATCACCTTCCTCCACTTTTAGTGAGATATTTTTTAAGACTTGCGTATATTCATATTGAAAAGACACATTTTTCATATCGATTAAAGTTTGACTCATTTTTTCTCTTCTTTCTAATTCATAATCATTACGATTTACAAAATGTTAGTATAGTCGATTCTTAGCAAAATGTAAAGTAAGTAAGCTTAAAAGTTACTGAGAATTTTCTCGACAAAAGCAATGATTTATCTGAAAGGATGTTGGTTTTGAGACAGGTTGAGTTTATTGAACAGTTTTTATCGAAATCTGATAAAGAAATTGTTAAGTTTTCAAGAGAATACGGCATCGATTTAACAATTGAAGAGGTACAAAGATTAAGACCTCTCTCAGAACGTGCCTCCATTACTTGGTTATTTACAGGGATTCCGAACTCTTTCCTAAAAGATGTAGAAACTATTATTGGCAGAAAAAAACTAAAAAGGCTTTTAAGATATTTAGAGAACTATTGAAAAGTTTAAAACGAAAAAAGCGGCTGGGACAAAAACTAAACACACCATTTTCCTCGAGTAGGAAAATGGTGTGTTTTCGATATAGCTAAAATTGATTTCCGTTGCGGAGACGCGCATCCACAGACACGGCTCGAGCCTGTAGTCACTCCCTCGTGCTGTTCCTCCAGGAAGCTTCGCTCTGTAGCAAAAGACGCAGTCGGCAGCTACACTCGCCCCTTCACTGCAATCAATTCTTAAAGTA
>DAMDNS010000034.1:0-11178 GCA_032083605.1 Ureibacillus sp. | reverse complement strand
CGTGCCTACCGTTCCCCAGAGCATTGCCGCTAGTAAAACAAATATGTATGCAAATAAATTCACTCAATCCACCCCACATTTATGTTTGTTATTAGTTATCATTTATAATTAACCTCTTCCAATTTATTAGCGAAAAATTTATCCCTTTACTTATCGTTGATAGCCTTTAACACCAACTTGTTAAATTATACCAAACAAACTTCAGAAATCGACTTACTTTCTATGATTAAAACGATTCAAAACCAATTTTAGAAGTATCGCATCCACTTTAATTTGAAATCGCTCAGTAAATAACAATCTATCATTTTCTCTAGAAAATACTTTTTTCTCGTATTATATGAAGGAATTTCTTTTCGACAAAAAACAAGATTTATTGCTTGATAATTTCACATCAAAGGTTCATTATATGAATATAGCAGTAGAAAACTAGTAACAAATTATTCAGAGAATATTTTTTTACACGAGAATGTAAGCGTCATCATTTTGAAATTTTCTATATTTTCAATGTTTTCACTGTATATATTTCCTAAGGGGGAACTCATAATGATCTATGCAAATCCTAATACAGCAGGAGCACTTATAAACTATAAAGAAAAATACGATAACTTTATTGGCGGCGAATGGGTTGCACCAGTTAAAGGCCAATACTTTGAAAATAAAACACCGGTTACAGGTGAAGTATTTACGAAAGCAGCTCGTTCAACAGTCGAAGATATTGAACTAGCATTAGATGCTGCACATGCTGCAAAAGATGCTTGGGGAAAAACATCTACAACAGAACGTGCGATTCTTTTAAATAAAATCGCTGACCGTTTAGAAGAGAATTTAGAATACCTTGCAGTAGCAGAAACATGGGAAAACGGTAAAGCCGTTCGTGAAACATTAAATGCTGATATTCCATTAGCAATCGATCACTTCCGTTATTTTGCAAGTGCTATCCGTTCTCAGGAAGGACACATGACACAATTAGATAATGATACAGTAGCATATCATTTCCAAGAGCCACTTGGTGTTGTTGGACAAATTATTCCTTGGAATTTCCCAATTCTTATGGCAGCATGGAAAATCGCACCGGCACTAGCTGCAGGAAATTGCATCGTTTTAAAGCCAGCTGAACAAACTCCTGTTTCTATCATGGTATTGGTAGAGTTAATTCAAGACCTACTGCCAGCAGGTGTTTTAAATATTGTAAACGGTTTCGGAATCGAAGTTGGTAAACCATTGGCAACTAATCCAAGAATCGCGAAAATTGCGTTCACTGGTTCTACAGCTGTCGGTCGCCAAATCATGCAATATGCAACTGAAAACATTATTCCTGTAACACTTGAGCTTGGTGGTAAATCACCAAACTTATTCTTTGAAGATGTTATGGATCAAGATGATGAATTCTTGGATAAAGCAATCGAAGGTCTAGTATTATTCGCATTAAATAATGGTGAGGTTTGTACTTGCCCATCCCGTGCATTAATCCAAGAATCTATTTATGACACATTCATGGAACGTGCATTAGAGCGCGTTAAAGCTATTAAAGTCGGTAACCCACTTGATACAGAAGTAATGATGGGTGCACAAGCTTCTACTCAGCAAAAAGAAAAAATTCTTTCTTACATCCAACTTGGACAAGAAGAAGGCGCTGAATTACTAATCGGTGGTGAAGAAAACCATTTAGGCGGAGATCTTGAAAATGGTAACTACATTAAGCCAACAGTATTCAAAGGCAACAACAAAATGCGTATCTTCCAAGAAGAAATCTTTGGTCCAGTACTTTCTGTAACTACATTCAAGGATTTCGATGAAGCAATCGAAATTGCAAACGATACACTTTACGGTTTAGGTGCCGGTGTATGGTCACGCAGTGGTGATATCGCTTACCGTGCTGGTCGTGCTATCCAAGCTGGCCGTGTTTGGACAAACACTTATCACCAATATCCTGCAGGTGCTGCATTTGGCGGCTTCAAAATGTCAGGTATCGGCCGTGAAAATCACGCTATGATGCTAGATCACTATCAACAAACAAAATGTATCTTAACAAGCTATAACAGAAATGCTATGGGATTCTTCTAAACCGAAGGGAGATAAGATAATGATAGATCGAGTTGTTGCTACGAATGAGGCACTGCAATTCATAGAGCTACTCAAGGAAAAACATGAATCTATTATGTTTTATCAATCCGGGGGCTGCTGTGATGGCTCTGTCCCAATGTGCTACAGAAAGGGAGACTTTCGAGTATCGGATTCTGATATCTATCTTGGCTCAATCGGTGACGCCCCCTTCTATATGCATCGAAGCCAATATGACTATTGGAAGCATACACAGTTGATTATTGATGCTCTTGATGGCAGCGGTGCAGAATTCTCACTGGATAGCATAGAAGACAAACACTTCATTACACGTTCACGGGTTTTCACCGAGGAAGAATATGCAGAAGTGAAGCAGCTTCTTAAGTAAATAAAATGCATCAGCCTAGGATTGGATTCAAATTCACCTGGGCTGTTTTAAGAAAAAGCACAATTCTGGCCAATCTTTGGTTGAGTTGTGTTTTTCTTTTGTAGCGTTTTTAAGTGAATCGCTTATAATAAAAATGACGCCTCTCACTTTTGGTCATACTGGAAAGCGAGAGAAAACTACATATAAATAAAATGGAGGTCATCATGCATGTATAAAACTGTTGCCGAAACTGCAAAGGATATTTCAATGCCTGAGGAACAAGTACTTCGTTACATTTATGCTGGCCGAATCAAAGCAGTACACGATGGAACACAGTACCTTATCAACAGCAACCAATTTGATACGTATCACGAGCAGCTAGAACGTATTAAAGAGGAAATTGAAATATGGCGTAATACTCCGATTCCAGAGGATCCGGATATCAAGGATGAAGACTGATTAAGTCACGATCGCTTTATCAAATAAACGCAAAAAACATCTTGAAGCGCGAAATTACTTTTCACGCCTCAAGATGTTTTAAATTGTTACGACAAACCCCGCACGTTTGCCGATAATTTCTGCATAGTCTTCCACCATGACACTTGCTGTTGGATACATACCTGCTCCAGGTCCAACTAGTGTAAGCGTCCCAATGTAGTTCGTTTCCATTGTCACCGCATTAAACACATCATCAATAGGATATAGTGGATGCTCTTTATCTACAAGCATTGGCGCCACTTTTGCATAAAGAGTTCCATCTGGATACTTTTCGACCTCTGCGACATGACGATAGCGTAGTCCTTTTTCTATCGAATCTGCAACCTCTTCAGCCGAAATACTATCAATCCCGATTACTTCTACATCTGCCCAGTTCGGTTGATCTCCAAACGCAAGAGATGATAGAATCATTAGCTTTTTAAAAGCATCCTGACCCGAAATATCATTATACGGATCGGCCTCTGCATACCCCAGGACTTGTGCTTCCCTTAAGGCCTCATCAAACGACCAGCCTTCTGCACGCATTTTTGTTAAAATATAGTTCGTTGTCCCATTTAAAACACCTTGGATTCTAGAGACATCATTTACTAATAGGATATTTTTCATTGTTTTAATAACTGGTACCCCACCAGCTGTAGTGGCCTCATATCCGACAAATACACCATTCTGTCTTGCCAGTTCCTGCAGCTCCTGCCCTCGTTTAGCAAACATCACTTTGTTGGCAGTAATGACATGGCACTTATTTTCAACAGCCTTCTTTAAATATCCGTATGCAGGCTCTTCATTTACAATTGCTTCAAATACAACCTGGATTCCCTTTACTGAAAGGCAATCATCAATGCTGTCTGTTAATAAATGTGCTGTTCCTGGAACTCGTTCCTTTGTTGTGTCACGCACTAAAATTTTCGCTACTTCCAATTCTAAGCCTAATTTATCGCGAAGCTCTTCACGTTTTTCATTTAAAATATGATATATTCCCTGGCCTACTGTGCCAAAACCTAAGATGGCCGCCTTGATTGTTGCCATTTCTTTACTCGCCCCCATCTTCACTCTACATCCTGCATTTAGGCGTCTACGAATCTTAATCTATAAGGATAGGTGGTTTACGATTCCTTACATTATTTTACGCCATTCTGATTTAAGTAATTATCTTTAGAAAACTTGGCTATTCGCCAAGCTTTTTAGCAATCAGCCTGAGTTGCACTTATTTAGATAAGTAAGTCATTTTTTATCCGCAGATAAAAACAAACAATTCAAAAAATTTAACTTAAGGAAATTTTATCTTATATTTGGAAGGAACTCAAGAACATTCTTCCTAAGGTGGACAATTGTTTTTTTAAGAAGGTCAAAAAGAGTCATAAAATGTTTATAGTTTATTTAATATGCTCCATTTAAACATGAATTAATAAACGATACCACTATTAAAGCTTATATAGTTAAAAAGGCATCTCCAAATTCGAGATACCTAAAAACAAACTTTGTGAACCGCTAGAAAATCTTTTATGAATGGAAAAATCTCTAGTAAAAGCTTGAAATGAATATTTTAATATTAAAGGGCGGTTGTTAAATGGGTGATTACTAGGATGCTTTATTTAACGTGATTTTACGGTATTTGTTCATGACACTGTTTACAATCAGCATTTCCTTTGCGGTAAAAGCAGGAACACCATATGTACGATGAACAAGCTGAAACTGTCCATACACCAAATGCCACTCTTTAGCTGGTATTGTTATATGATCATTTCCAGATTCCTCGTACGCCTCAAAAACATCCTTTACATAATAATTATTAGTTGAATTTAGTGAAGTTTCCTCTTTAAACCCGGTATGTCCGAATACCTTCTGCCACAGACTGTCCACCTCTGCTAATAAACGCTGAAGCGAAAACGAATTAATAAAAGCACCCTTTTCATTTAACCCATAGATAAAATATGCTGCAACGTTCTGCGCACTGTAGATGTTTCCCATTTAACAACGCTCCCTTAATTAGTGATATAAGTGTATTAATCACTCGTTAGATGAGAGTGATTTTAATTCCGACCATTTTTCTATATATTATAATTATATGGACTAAATACCCTTATGTCAATAAACCTAATAGAATTACTAGGTTTTAAAATTTTGAAATTAGCCGCCGTATGAATGGCTCTTGATATGATTAGCGAAATCCAACCTTTTCACGAATGGAATGAAGGGTTGGAATCCACCAATTTCTCTATTAAAATTAAGCGTTTGCCTGTGCAACACTTTCGATTGCTTTTGTTAAAGCCTGCTCTAAATCTGCAATGATATCCTCTACAGCCTCTAATCCTACTGATAAGCGAATGAGCTCTTCAGACACACCGGCTACTTTTAACTCTTCTGGTGATAGCTGTTGATGAGTTGTTGACGCCGGGTGGATGATTAAGGATTTAGCATCCCCTACATTTGCTACATGAGAGAATAACTGTACATGATCTATTACTTTACTTCCCACTTCTCGGCCACCTTTAATGCCAAATGTAAGCATGGAGCCGTAACCGTTTTTCAAGTATTTTTTCGCTAATGAATGCGATGGGAAGTTTTCTTTACCTGGATAATTTACATACTCCACGGATGGGTGGTTATCCAGGTATTCCGCAACCTTCAATGCATTTTCTCCGTGTTTTGTATAACGCAAATGAAGCGTTTCTAAACCTTGCAGGAAGTTAAATGCACTGTCTGCACTTAGGGTCGGACCGAAATCACGCAGTAGTTGAACACGCAATTTTGTTGCAAAAGCTGCTGCCGCTGTATCAATGCCATAGCGTAACCCGTGGTAGGACTCGTCTCTTTCCGTGAATCCAGGGAACCTTCCTTTAGTCCAGTCAAATTTACCGGCATCCACTACGATGCCGCCAATTGTCGTTCCATGACCACCAATCCATTTTGTAGCAGAATGTACAACCACATCTGCTCCGAATTCGATTGGGTTTGATCCGTATGGGGATGGGAACGTATTATCGATGATTAACGGAAGTCCATGCGCATGAGCAATTTCCGCTACCCGTTCAATATCCAAAATGTTTAAGCTAGGATTACCAACTGTTTCGGCATAAATGGCTTTCGTTTTTTCCGTAATGGCTGCTTCGAAATTTTCGGGATCGCTTTCATCTACAAATACAGTCGTTATGCCGTAGCGTGGTAAAGTATTCGCAAATAAATTGTACGTTCCGCCATATAAAGAACCTGCCGAGACAATCTCGTCGCCAGTCCCGGCGATGTTCAAGATTGAAAAGGCGATTGCAGCCGCACCAGATGATACAGCAACTGCCGCTGTTCCTCCTTCAAGTAAAGCAACACGTTTTTCAAAAACATCAACAGTCGGGTTCATAATACGCGAGTAGATATTCCCAGGTTGTTCCAGGGCAAACAATTTCCGCGCGTGCTCTGTGCTTTCAAAAGCATAAGCCGTTGTTCGATAAATGGGTACTGCGATTGCTCCCGTTACAGGATCAGGCTTTTGCCCACCATGAAGCAATTGTGTTTCCGGTCGTTGTTGAGACATGTTTTTCCTCCTAAATTTAGAATCGATGGGACGATCTTATTATTGAGGAGGACCTTATGGAAAAACAAAAAGCCCTCTTCTAAGAAGAGGGCTGCATAGCTGCAATTTTTCCTCCCCTTATCTCTCAGATCTAATCAAAATCTGTAGGAATTAGCACCTTTGCGAAAAAATTCGCCGGTTGCTGGGCATCGTAGGGCCTAGTCCCTCCGCCTCTCTGGATAAAGGTATTTGATTCATGTTCCATCGTTAGAGCTACTATAAAGCATAGTAACGTACTATGTCAACTATACTTTGAAAATTCTTTCAAAATTTTTCGAAACTTCCTTTATAATCATAGATATATTGTTGTAAAGAGCATCTATTGAAAGGAGTTTTCATTTTGCTTTATGCCATTATAATTGTTTTATCTGCAGGATATCTTATTGGCTGCATTCACGGCTCCAACATTGCAAGACTCTTATCAGGCGTTAATCTAAAGGAAGTTGGTCATGGCAATGCCGGAGCATCTAACGCCACCTTGTCATTAGGCTGGAAGTATGGTGTGCTTGTTGCATTGATTGACATTGGCAAAGGTGTGCTGGCGATTGTTTTACTGCGTCTATATTTGATGAACTATGCTTCCCTTATCACAGAACAAGCTTCTTTATTACTCTACCTAATGGGCTTAGCCGTTATTCTTGGGCATAACTTTCCTATTCACATGAAGTTTCGCGGCGGAAAAGGAACAGCATCTTTAATCGGCATTTTTATCGCACTCAATTGGAAATTGGGGTTATTAGCTGTCCTTGCTTTCGTAATCGCTTCTCTCGTAACAAATTATTTGCTGATTGGCGTTTTTGTTTTATATATTCTATTTGCTGGCACTGCACTTATTATGGAGCCTACTATCTGGCCATTTATCATCACAATTACTTTATTTTTTATCGCTCTTTATCTTCATATCGAGAATATTAATCGCATGCGTATAGGGACGGAACCAAAAGTAACATCTGCCTTCAAGAAGAAAAGCTGAGCTAGAATTGGGGTCGTGATCTCTATAGGCGCTTCTTCTTTGAAAAAATGACAAAATATACTAAGATAGCCTTATGAAGCAATTTTTGCTCTATAAGGCTTTAATTATGCATTTTTTAAGGGGAGGAAATGAAATGTCAACAAAAGGATTATTACGTAGCCATACTTCTGTCAGAAAATATACAGGCGAGGCCATTTCTAAAGAAACTGTGATGGATTTAATCCAAACTGCTCAAATGGCAGCCAGCTCACACTTTGTTCAAGCCTATAGTGTTATTTGGGTAACGGACGAAGAAAAGAAACAAAAATTAGGTGAGCTTTCAAAAAATGAATTCCAGTTTCAATCGGCTGGTGCCTCTTTCCTATTCTGCGTTGACTTCAAACGGCTTCAAGTTGCCGGTCAAAAGCACGGTGTCGACATTGTAGCAGACAGCGCTGAAAACGTGTTAGTTGGAATCGCGGACGTTGGCATTTTTGCCCAAAACTTTGTAATTGCTGCTGAAGATGCCGGCTATGGAATTTGCTATATTGGCGGTGCCCGCAACAATCCAAAAGAGATCAGCGAATTATTCAACTTGCCTGATTATGTGTTCCCACTATTTGCAATGACAATCGGAACACCTACAAAACGCAATGAAACAAAACCACGCCTTCCAGTAGAAGCTGTTCTGCACGAAAATGGCTACGACGTGGAAAAATATGATACTTTACTTGATCAATACGATGCAACAATGGAAGAATACTACGCCAGCCGCAGCTCCAACCAAAAAATGGCCAACTGGACAAAGCAAATGGCTGACTTCCTTGTTCAACAAAGAAGACCGCATATTAAAGAATTCTTGGCTACTAAAGGATTCAGCTGGAAGTAAATAAATTACAGTGACACTAAAGGGAGCATAAGATGCGTCTTTCCTTGGTGTCACTTTTTTAATTTTATTATTTAATGAGACGAGCTGAAATCTCGCCACTTTG
The DNA here is from genome assembly GCA_032083605.1 of Ureibacillus sp. Classification (GTDB taxonomy): domain Bacteria; phylum Bacillota; class Bacilli; order Bacillales_A; family Planococcaceae; genus Ureibacillus. Next base: position 2,743 of record DAMDNS010000034.1, on the reverse strand, counting down.
CGCGATAATCTAGCCACTTTCTCCGATAATCTAGCTACTTTGGAAAATTCACTACGAAATAACACTAACTCGTGAAAAAAAGCCCAAACCAACAACATGGTTTGGGCTTCTAACCTATCTACTGTGCGACAATACCGTCAATAGCTATTTCTTTAACCGGAAGGAATAACTCTCCAGTCGAATAATACGTGATGGCTACATGATCGCCTTCTTGTAGATAAATTGCCAATGGTGCATTTTGAGAGCTGATCGTAAAGTTTTGCCCCGTATTTAACAGGAATGTTACCGAAGTATAGTCGCCAATACGTTCTTTATAAACACGCACGACATCGCCGGATATCGTTGCCTCTTCTGAATTGGAGGTGCCGTCAACTGTTCCGCCACCTCGGCTTAACGCTGTTCTGTACTGCTTCAGCGCTTCGTTTGGTGTTGTACCGTAAGCAGAAATTTCAGGGTTAGCGGCGGAAACAATAAAGTAATTTTGTAAAAATCCATTTGAATCGAGTACTGGTGCAAGCCAGCTTGCTTCTCCATAGAAATTATAGAGAATCGGCATTTCCCCTCCCCATTCTTTTTCAATGAATTTCTTTTCAATTATATCTAAAGCTCCTCGGGAATCCATATAAGATTCTTCCAGGTTCCCTGTATAATAAGTTGATTCCCCTGTACGTGCATTCGTTAACGAATACCCCAGCATGGAATCGACACCTTCTTTAGGACTCGTGAAATCCGTGAAGTAATACATCTCGCCATTTTCATTGAAAACTGGACTTACATTCGCTTCCGTTCCTTCATCTGAAGGCAGCTTCACATCTTTTTTCCCAAACTTACTATTCCAGAAGCCGTGAACATAATTACCGAAGTAACTGTTTTGAAGACTGACTGATTCCGGGGAAACCGACCCATCGATAAATTCAGGCACTTCATCCAAAGTCAGTACTTCAGATTCCCCTGTTGCGGCATCCACCATCACAACCCCTTTTACATCAAAGCCATTACGAGCGGAAATAAATTCCCCATAAGAGCGAATATAATATGGTTTACCTTCCTCATCCACCTCTAGCTGCGGATCTCCATAGAAGATTAATGTTGGATTTTCTAAACGAATATGACGTTCTAGATTTTTATTTAAAAAGGCTGATGGTACATAAGTCATTTCAGATTTAACGAATTTCGGATTATCCGTTGAATCTGTTGCACTCATTGTGAAATAACCAGGCGTTGTTTTTCCGTTAAACCATTTGAAAAATCCTGAAAACTCAACCGGTGCAATGTAGACATACTCCCCATTTACTTTCTGAATTTGCAAGTTTCCTAGCTCATAGTAACTTGTGTTCGGAACCTGCCCGAATGCTTTTTTCATTTTATTTTGGGCAAATCGTGGCGGTACACTCGCTGGAGTTTGTGTTTCATCGAAGGGCTCAATCTCCACCTGTTCCTCCATTTTAGCCGAATCATATTTCTCGTCCGCATTAAATAATGGTGCACAGAGCATATAAACCAGGAGGATTAAACTTCCTAAAAATAGAATTCCTTTAAAAGTCTGTTCTACTCCTTTTGAAAGCAGTGTTCCCAGTAACGCAACGATCGGTAATACGTAAGCAAAGACCGTCCAGTGCAAATCAATCTTTGTCAGATAGATAATTGCAAAACCGATGATAAAGCTTGCAATCAAAACCAATATTGATGAATTTAAAAGCTGTTTATTTGTTATTTCTTCTTTTTTCCCCTTCTTGGTAAAAGGAACAATCAGAAGAGTTGCAGCGACCGAAGCAATTAACGCCATAATTAAAGTTTGAGTCAATTGAACCATCCTTTCTCTTATAGTTGTTCTACGGAATAGCTAGCCATATAGTTTCATAAATATAATAAATCTAACATTTTCCAGGAACACCAGATCATTTCTATATTAGCAGCTGAATTTAAATAAAAGGAGCGTGATGAATTTGTTAAGAAAAATATTATTGGCTTTCATTATTATCTTGGGACTTTACTATGTGTTCTTGATCGATACAATCAGCGAGCCTTTTGTTATGCTATTTAAATTATTGCCAATGATTTTAATTATTGTCTTAGCCATTCTGACAAAGGCAGAAAATATTATTCCTTATAAGACATTGATTATTATTGCACTTATATTCTGCGCTTTTGGCGATTATACCCTGCAATGGTTTATCATTGGACTTTCCTGCTTTTTAGTTGGCCATTTGTTTTATATTCGTGCCTTTCTTACAGCAAAGGAAAGCGCAGCCCCCCTTTTAATCACCGTTTGCATAGGCTTATACGGTGCAATTATGATGATTTGGATTGGCGGATCTTTAATTCAGGAGGATAATATTGTCCTTGCCATGGCTGTTTTCACTTATATGATTGTTATCTTGGTAATGGGGTGGACTTCCTTTAAAACAGGCTCGAAGCTTGCCATTGCAGGAGCCCTTTTATTTATCATTTCGGACTCCATTCTAGCAATCAATAAATTTATGTTTCCTGTTGAGTATTCACATCAATTGATTATGTTAACCTATTATAGTGCGCAAATTTTAATGGCTTTAAGTATCCCAAAATATTCCGCTATACGAAGCAAAGTGATACAATAGAAACACTAATCTGTTAGGAGGCTTTATAGAATGAAAGAACAAGTAATTGAACGATTAATTCGCTATGCTAAAATCGATACAGAATCGGATCCTGAAAGCACAACAACTCCATCTACAACGAAACAATTTGATTTATTAAATGTTTT
>DAMDNS010000033.1:0-11288 GCA_032083605.1 Ureibacillus sp. | reverse complement strand
TTCCTAAGACTTTCGGATGAAATTATGTTACAGCATTATTTCATTTTGAAAAAAATGTAATTCTTATAAATCACATTTCCCATCCACACAAATAGAACTATCATCCCCAACCATTTTCAGTTTCGGTTTTAAGCCTGCCTCTTCTGCTGCTTTCGAAATTGTTTGGTCGAATATAGCTTTCGGTTGAGCTCCTGAAATACCATACTTATTATCAACAACAAAAAATGGCACTCCTCGCACGCCTAAATTTTGCGCTTCAGAAATGTCCTGCATTACTTCGCCTTCAAATTGGTTGCTCTTAAGTATTTCTAGTGCCTCTGCACGATCAAGACCAGCTTCTTCGGCTAAACTTAATAGCACCTCTTCTTTCCCTATTGCGCCACCTTCTAAAAAGTATGACTGTAAAAGTCGCTCACTAAGCTCTGAACCCTTCCCTTTTGTACCTGCCCATTTTGCTAACCTATGAGCCGCAGTTGTGTTAGCTTCCTTCATAATGTCGAAATTGTAATCAAGTCCAACTTCCTTTGCACGGGCAGCCACATTTTTTGTCATTTCTTTTGCTTGCTCTTCTGACACACTAAATTTTTTGCTTAAGCTTTCGTATACGCTTTTATTTGTATCAACCGGTGTAGTAGGATCTAGTAAAAAGCTTTTTAACTCTACTTCTATCTGTCCCTCATACCCGGAATCCTTTATTGCTCTTTCTAATTCACGTTTTCCAATATAACAAAATGGACAAACATAATCTGACCATACTTCAACTTTCATAAAGCTCTCCTCCTCTTTCCTTCATTGTACGAGTGAAATATTTTTCCCTCAATAAAACTGCTCATTTGAATATAGTCGGTCTTTTTTTCCAATACTTTTATTCAGTATAAAATTCACTTATTTGGATATCTGGAATTAAAAGTTGATACTTTATCGGCAAGATAACTGCATTACCTTTTGAATGTCACAATATTGTATGAAAATCGAGTAAAAAAATGGAGGCAATTATGCAAAATTCTTTATGGTTGAAGGACGTTGAAACCCCTGATTTATCTAGTTTATCCTCTTCATTGGATTGCGATGTATGTGTTGTAGGTGGAGGATTATCCGGAATTTATACAGCCTATCTTCTGGCTAAAAAAGGAATGAACGTAGTTTTACTTGAGGCAAAGCCAACACCAGCAATCGGTACAACCGGCCATTCTACAGGGAAATTAACCCCGCAGCACGGTGTAGTCTATTCAAAGCTTATGAAATATTTTTCAACCGAGGACGTATTCACCTACTACCAAGCGAACAAAGATGCAATTGAATCCGCGCTTAAAATAGCTTCGGAGGATACATTTGAAAGAGTGGATTCTTATTTATATGCCACTACCGTTTCCGGCAAACAAACAATTGAAAAAGAACTCTATGCCTATAAAGAATTAAATATTCCAGGCATAGAAACAACCGATACAGAGCTGCCCTTTGATGTGACTTCCGCACTAAAAATGGAAAATACAGCGCAAATTCATCCAACAAAATTTGCTCTACATTTCTTGAAGCTTGCTTTAGAAGCCGGAGCAGCAGTGTATACAAATACTCGGGTGACAAAAGTTGAAATAGATGAAAAATTTGTTTTAACCGAAAACGATTCAAAGGTTACTTTTAAGAAGCTAGTGTTATGTACGCACTATCCAATCGAATCCATTAAGGGCTTGATCACAACAAAATTATCGATTGATCGCTCTTATTTACTGGCTTCGAAGGCAACGAGTACCCTAAAAGGGCAGTATCTATCAGTTGAAAGCTCTTCCCGTACAATTCGCACTGCTGTAATTGGCGATACCCCATATTTTATCTACGGCGGCAGCAGTCATACGGCAGGTGAAGTCGAAAATACACAAACCTATTATGAGACATTAAAAGAGGAAATGGAGACAACCTTCAACCTGCAGGAGCCCCCTTTCCTTTGGAGTGCCCAAGATCCAAACACGCCAGATTTAGTTCCTTATATCGGACAAATCTCCGAGGACACACCTGATCTCTATATAGCTACCGGCTACCGTAAATGGGGACTTTCGAATTCACTTGTTGCGGGTGAAATTCTTTCAAGCTTAATTACACACGAAACCCATAAAGCAGCCCAACTTTATAGCCCTACCCGTGACCAGTTTGGAAAGAATTTCCTGAGAGGGCTAAGCACAATCGGATTTGTGACGGCAAACCTGGCTGAAGGGTATATAACACGGATGGAAGCCCCAAAATGCACCCATTTAGGCTGTAAAACGAGATGGAATGACGGTGACGAAACCTGGGATTGCCCATGCCACGGTTCTCGTTTCGACAAAAACGGCAACGTGATAGAAGGCCCTGCAGTGTATCCGTTGAAGATGAAGAAATAATTGAGCGATACTTTTATCCCCCTTCATAAATTAAATAAGGAGACCCCAAAGCTATTTAACGGGGTCTCTTTAAAGGGGCAAAACAGTATATTGCAATACAGATAGGGAGTGAAATTGCACTGATTATCTAAACCTATTTTTATGGGTGTATCAAAGTTTAGGGCAAATTAAAAGCGCACGATACCCCCCCTAGTAAATAGCAACTTGCAAATGGATTTTCTCCTTCTAGGAATTACATTGCTAAAGTAGATGCAAATTACGGATAAGAAGGCATTTCCTTAAGGATAAGTTATTTGATTTTGGCTCTGTCCTAACTGAATGTTGATTTAAGAGTGTTGGTTGAAAGAATAAACGGAGAATTTCCGCTAAAATTGAAAAAACCTCATATTTTCCTTAAAATAAAGGAAGTTTTTCCGGTTATCATGCCCAAATCTTTGAATTTTGTCTTATTTTGAGCAGTTAATCGGAAAATCTCCGTTTATATCTGCTTCTTAAGCCACCTTTATATACATTAGCCGGAAATTCTCCGTCTAACAATTCTAATACCTATATGAAGATTAACCATAATTGCTAACAGCCTTGTTTTTGAGGACACTATTTATTTATCATAAACGGTTTTACGAAATAGAAAAGCATGGCAAATTCCATTTAGAATTACCATGCTTCCTCTTAAGTTATTTAAGCTGGTTTTTTATATTTGCACTCCAAAAGAGAGCCCGATAAAAGCTACTACGGTCTTCCTTTTCACATTACAGTCCTTCAGTTAAAACTGGAACGATTTGTTTTTTACGAGATACAACACCTGGTAACTCAACTAAATCGTTTACCAATTCTTTTCCGAAAGCTTTGGCTGCTGATTCTGCTGCATTACCAACTACAACTGCAGTTGAATCATTGTTTAAGATATCTGTTACTACGAAGAAGAATAGGTTTAATCCGTTTTCTTCAATATTTTTATTTAATAGGCTTACCAGCTCATCTTTACGGTTTAACACATCATTCACATCTACTGCATTTACTTGAGCTACAACTGATTTTACTTCACCGAAAGTGAATTCCTTTGCATCCAATGATAGAAGATCTTCCAAAGATTTATCTGAAAGGTCAGCACCTGCTTTTAACATTGCTAAGCCGTACTCATCTAAATTCACACCCGCGATTTCGGCAAGTTCTTTCCCCGCCTGAACATCTTGCTCTGTGCATGTTGGAGATTTGAATAATAATGTATCAGAAACAATTGCAGAAAGCATTAAACCTGCGATATTCGAAGGTACTTCAACATTATTTTCTTTGAAGATTTTATTTAAAATTGTTGCTGTACATCCAACTGGTTCAGCACGGTAGTATAGTGGATCAGAAGTTTCGAAGTTAGCAATACGGTGATGATCAATTACTTCAGTCACTTTTACTTCTTCGATACCGTCAGCAGATTGTTGACGCTCGTTATGGTCAACTAAAATTACTTCTTTCGCTTCTCCAGCCACTGTACTAATTAGACGTGGCGCTTCAAAACCGAATTTTTCTAATGCGTATTGTGTTTCATTATTTACTTCACCTAATCGTACTGCTTCAGCATCTACACCAAGTTGTTGTTTTAGATATGCATAAGTAATTGCAGAAGTGATTGTGTCTGTATCTGGATTTTTGTGTCCGAAAACTAATACTTTGCTCATAAAATGAGGCCTCCTATTGAGTTGTAATTCAATTATTTCGAATTTATTTTATCACACAAAGACATGATAGAAAAAGGAAGTTCCTTTTGTTCATCTCCTTTGTCCTGTACACGGATGTGTAAGTGCCGACATTGCCACACGATGTGGCATTTTTGTCGGCCAGTGTTGAGGCCCACACGACGTGGGTCAGGCAGCCATTGCTACACGACGTAGCGCTCTTTGGCTGACCACTTTTCCTGTCCAGTTCCGTGGGGTAGCCGCTCGGAAACTTCGGTGCCGTCTTCAAGGACAAAGGGCGTCCTTGTAGCCGCCCCCTCCAGTTTCTTTCACGGCTGGGCGACCCCACTCCACTTTTCTTGTCCAGTTCCGAACGCTAGCTCTTCGACAACTTCGGTGCTGTCTGTAAGGACAAAGGGCGTCCTTTCAGCCACCCCCTCCAGTTGTGGTCAGAGCTGGACGAGCGTTCTCCACTTTTCTTATAAAAAGCGCATTCGTAAATGCCCCCGCAATTTACGAATACGCTCTCGAAAACACTTATGATGTTAGATGTATAATGCTTTTTCTAAGTATAGATGGTGATTTTCGATTTGTTCATTAGCTTTTTGGAAGTTAGTATACTGCTTTTTGTTTTGAGCTACCATTCCTTCAACTAATGCATGGATTAATGAATGTGCCGCAGTGATGGTTTCGGCTGAGGCCGTCTTTAATGTACCGACAGTGAATAGTACATCAGCATAGCCTCTTGCTGATGAGATACTTGAATGCGTAATTGCGATTACTTTAATATTTTTGCTTTTCGCCAGTTTCGTAATTGTCAAAGCATCATCCATATTGCCATCAAGTGCAATGACAAAGAGCAGTGAGTTTTCTTCCATATTGTGTATCTGACGGACAATCTGTTCGGCATCCGGCTGAATTTGCCTAACATGTTGACGGTAATTGCTTAATGTACAGGTTAAGAAATTTGCTGAAGGTACTGATTGCCTTAATCCTAGGACATACAAGTAATCTGATTCGTGAAGTAATTTAATCGCATTCTCGAATTGCTCTTCATTGACAATATTAATTGTGTTAAGAATACTTGTTACATCTCGATTCATAACCTCGTTTAGAAGATTTACGTTCTTCTTGTTAATGAGTGGATGCGGTTGTTCGGCTTTGCTTTCTTCACCCTTTAGATCGGCTTTAATTTTCTCTTGAAGCTCTGAAAAACCTGATAACTCCATTGCATAGCAGAATCGTATAACAGTTGATTCACTAACCCCAATTAGCTTTCCCACGTCAGAAGCTATATGAGTAGCTATAACATTTGGGTTATCAATTATAAACTGAGCTACTTTTCGCTGTCCTCTCGATAGACGGATAAACCGCTTTTTAATTTGACTACAAAAGCTCATTTTAGCTCCCCTACTTTCTTATTCAATTTTTCTATGTACCTAACATACATATACTATTTTGATAATTGATATTAACACTAATATAAATTGAATACAATGATTTTTCAGAAAAATCTTTAGCGCACTAAACGGAAAAAGTCGAAAATTTGTCAAAATTTAGTGAGTTATTGAATTATTTAATAATTTAAGGTAATATAAATTTTTTATAAAAAAAAAAGCAGATTCAAGTTTAATGAAAACTCGAATCAGCCCATAAGTTTTTATTCCAATTCTGTCTGCTTTGTTTCCTTCCCTAAAAATAAAACCGCTGCAGCCCCTACTAGAATAGATACACAGAAAATAGCAAAGATAGATCCAATTTCATACCCTGCATTTAATAAATAACCAACCAATAGCGGTCCAAAAATCCCGCCAATCCGGCCAACTGCTGCAGCCATACCTGCACCTGTGCCTCTTATTATTGTTGGATACTGTTCAGGCGTATACGCATAAAGCGCACCCCAAGCACCTAGATTAAAGAAGGATAACAGAATCCCTGAAGTCAGAAGTACAGTAATCGATTCTGCATTCCCGAAAACAAACGCACTTGCAGCTGTTCCGATCAAATAAGTTATCAGCACAAATTTTCTACCTAACTTTTCAATAAACCACGCTGCTGTAAAGTATCCTGGTAGTTGAGCCAATGTCATAATCAATACATATTTAAAGCTAGAAATGAGATCAAAACCTTTTCCAACCATTACACTCGGTAGCCAAAGAAACATGCCATAATAAGAAAACACTACCGTAAACCATAAAATCCAAAGCATCAGTGTTGAACGGGAATATTTTTTCTGCCAAACTCCCGCGATATTCTCCATGATTGAACGATTTTTTGCCTCTGCTTTTGCCTTAAATTGCGGAGAATCCGGTAAATGAATTCTAATATATACTGCATATAGGGCTGGAATCGCTGTTAAGATTAATGCTACACGCCAGCCTTCAATTGGCCAAAATTCTGCTGGAATAACGAAATAAGAAATTATTGCTGCAATCAGCCAGCCCCCTGCCCAGAAGCTTTCCAAAAGTACCACAACTCTACCGCGCTCTTTTGCTTCAACACTCTCGGATACCAAAGTGGAAGCTACCGGCAGCTCGCCGCCAAGTCCCATTCCAACAAAGAATCTTAAAATTAGAAATGCAATAAATGTTGTAGTTAATGCCGATAGTCCACTTGCCACAGAAAAGATGATTAACGTCCACATAAAAATTTGTTTTCTTCCAACTTTATCTGCAAAGACCCCAAAAACAAGTGCCCCTACTGCCATCCCAATTGAGTTAACGCTCCCAATCCATCCCATTTGAGAGGAGTTTAAACCCCAATCTGCGGCTAATGCTGCAATGACAAAGGACAGAATCCCGACATCCATTGCATCGAACATCCAGCCAACTCCTGCAACTCTTAAAAGCTTATTGCGAGAAAGCGGTGCTGTATTATTATTTTTACCCATTTCATTTCCACCTGTCTTTACACATGAATTTACATAAGTTTACCATACATTTATTTCAATTATGTGACAAGCTAAAAATTATATGTGTATTCTGTTAATTTGGTAAATGCTATTGAAAAGTACCACTTGTTTGAGTTAAAATGTCTCTTATATACAAACAACTGTTCATTCGACGTGAACAAAAGGAGCTAATCTGTTATGTGGAAAGGTCTAATCGAAGAATATAAAGAATTTTTACCCGTCAATGAAAAGACACCTGCGCTTACTTTAAATGAGGGAAACACTCCCCTTATACATTTAGTTAATCTTTCAAAAGAATTAGGGATTGAATTATACGGAAAAGTTGAAGGAGCCAACCCTACCGGATCTTTTAAAGATCGTGGAATGGTATTTGCGGTCGCCAAAGCGATTGAAGATGGCGCAAAGTGTGTTATTTGCGCATCAACCGGCAATACCTCAGCTGCTGCCTCTGCATATGCTGCGCGTGCAGGAATCCAATCAATCGTAGTTATTCCTAAAGGGAAAGTGGCACTTGGTAAATTAGCTCAAGCATGTATGTACGGGGCTAAAATCATTGAAATCGAGGGAAATTTTGATGATGCACTTTCAATTGTTCGTAAAGTTAGTGAAACAACCGCTGTAAAATTAGTTAACTCCGTAAATCCATATCGTATTGAAGGTCAAAAAACGGCCGCATTTGAAATCGTTGATAGTCTAGGACAAGCTCCAGATTATTTATGTATTCCAGTTGGGAACGCTGGCAACATTACAGCTTACTGGAAAGGCTTCAAGGAATATAATGAAGCAAAAAATACAGGACTGCCAAAAATGTATGGCTTTGAAGCAGAAGGTGCCGCGGCTATCGTTAAAGGCGAACCAATCCCAAACCCTGAAACAGTGGCTACAGCAATTCGCATCGGAAATCCTGCAAGCTGGAAATTGGCTGAAGCTGCACGTGATGAATCTGGCGGCATCATTGATTTAGTGACAGACGATGAAATCCTGGAAGCCTATAAATTAATCGCTCGTACTGAAGGAATTTTTGTTGAACCAGGTTCTGCTGCCTCACTAGCAGGCGTTATTAAGTCTGTTAAGAATGGGGGAATTGCAAAGGGTAGCCGAGTTGTAACTGTATTTACCGGAAATGGCTTAAAAGATCCAGATACTGCCATGAACGTTTCAACTGTCGATTTAGTATCTCTTCAAAACGATGAAAACGATATTCGTCATTATATTGAGGGAATTCTATGAGTAAAAAGTGGCAAATCACTGTCCCTGGAAGTACAGCTAACTTAGGACCTGGGTTTGATTCCATTGGACTTAGTCTAAACTTATATTTAGATTTAACAGTATCTATAACGGACAAGTGGGAAATCATCCATTTATCTGACCATCTTCCACAGGACATTGTAATTGAAGAACATTTAATTTATACGATTGCAAAGGAAACGGCAGAACGTTTTAATAAGGAGCTCCCCCCTTGCCGAATTGAGATGAGAAGCGAATTGCCATATGCACGCGGTTTAGGCAGTAGTGCCGCGGCTATCGTTGCGGCAATCGAATTGGCTAACCTTGTTTGTGACTTACACTTAACAACGCAGGATAAATTAAATATTTCTTCACAAATTGAAGGTCATCCCGACAATGCATCTGCTTCTGTGCTTGGTGGCCTAACAATTTCCCAAATGGATGAGCAAGGTGTTGTAGATACCATCCATATTCAAGATTTAGATGCTTCTTTTGTAGTATTTATTCCAAATGTAGAGCTTAAGACTTCCGAGGCTCGTAAAGTATTGCCGGAACAGTTTGACCGTGGCTATGCAGTTCGTGCAAGTGCCAATGCCAATATGCTTGCAGCTTCCTTAATGCAAAAGGACTATGTACGTATTGGACGTTATATGGAATCTGATTTATTCCACGAACCTTTCCGTTCAAGGCTTATACCAAATTTTGAGGAAATTCATTCTGCGGCAAAAGAAGCTGGCGCTTTTGGAACTGCACTCAGCGGAGCGGGTCCAACAGTACTTTCAATCATTCCCAATGCAATTGGTGAACAGTTTGTTTTAACTATGAAAAAACAATTTCCATCACACGAGATTCTTTTAACGAAGCCCGATCACCGAGGTATTTTCGTAAAAGAAGTTCTAAATGACGTTCTTACTTAAACGATTAATATAGATGTCCAATGGTTCATATATATAACTATTGGACATCTTTTTTTGTTTTTTTGAAAGAGTCGTCCAACCCATGTTTTACTGGGTGCTAACTTGGGGATAGAAGATTAAGGGGATGTTTTATTAAAGCTTAGAAAGGGGAATCGAGAATGAAAATTGGAATTATTGGGGCCTCTGGCAAAACCGGCTATACGATTTTAACAGAGGCTCGAATGCGACATCATGATGTAACGGCCATTGTCCGCAATAGACATGCGATTCGTCAAAAGTATGTCAAAGTACTTGAAAAGGAAGCCTTTGACCTTACTCGGCAAGATTTGCATCAATTCGATGTAGTCGTCAATGCTTTTGGCTCCCAACCTGGTGAAGAACACCTACACATTGAGTTTGGACGATTCCTTATCAGACTTCTAGAAGGAAGCAGAACAAAATTATTTGTCGTTGGCGGTGCTGGCAGCCTTTTTATCGATGGGAAAACAAGACTAATCGATATTCCAGATTACCCGAGAGAGTATAGAGAAATTGCTATTCAGCAGCTGCAAAATTTAGTCGATTTACAAAACTCCTCTATTAAATGGACATTTTTAAGTCCCTCAGCCCTATTCGATTCGGACGGACCAAGAACAGGCCATTACATTTTAGGTAAAGACCATCTCTTATTAAACTCCCAACATATTAGCTATGTAAGTTATGCAGATTACGCAGTAGCTGCATTAGATGAAATCGAAAGTCCAAATCATGAAAATGCACGCTTTACAGTTGCCTCAGAAAACGCTACTAGTAGCTCGTAATCATTTCCCCTTCCCATAAAGACAAGTGTCATAAAAGGCCCATTTACTATAAAAAATGCCCTTAAAGTAAATTAATGTCTTTAAGGGCGTTTTAATATTTATATAAGAATTTCTTTACAATAGCCTAGCTTCGTTTAGAAATCATGCAAGCAACAACAGGCTTAGAGCCATTACCGCCATCCCTGCAACTAATCCATAAATCGATAAATGTGTTTCGTCATATTTTTTTGCAGCAGGTAATAATTCATCCAACGAAATGAATACCATAATCCCTGCTACGGCAGCAAAAACAATGCCAAACATTGTATCCGTTAAAAATGGCATTAATATTAAGTAAGCAACAAATGCTCCAACAGGTTCTGCCAAGCCTGATAGGAATGAAAGCTTAAACGCCTTTTTTCGATTCCCGGTTGCAAAGAAGATTGGAATCGCTACAGCAATTCCTTCTGGTATATTGTGTATTGCTACTGCAATAGCAATGGCAATTCCCACACTTGGATCCTGCAAAGCAGACATAAATGTAGCTATACCTTCCGGGAAATTATGAATAGCAATTGCTAAAGCTGTAAACATCCCCATTTTCATCAATTTCTCATGATCTACACTTGATGCATGTGATTCCGCAGCGTGCACATCTTCTACAGTTTTTACTTCATGTGGATTATTCTTCTGTGGAATAAAGCGGTCTATCAATGCTATAAATACAATTCCTCCAAAGAAACCAATAACAGTCAGCCAGTAGCCTTGTGTTTCACCATGAGCGGCAACCAATGCATCCTTAGCTTTCACGAAAATTTCGATTAAAGAGACATAAATCATAACACCAGCCGAAAAGCCTAAAGCAACAGAAAGAAATTTCTTATTCGTACGTGAGGTAAAAAATGCAATTAATGCCCCTACCCCAGTAGCCAAACCTGCAAAAAGCGTTAAACCTAAAGCTAAAAGTACATTGCCTTCCATGAGTTTATAGTCTCCTCTTTTAATATGATACTAGTATTATATACTCCAAAGTTTCCTTTGTGCAACTTTTTTTACCGAAGTTACATCTTGTGGACTAGGAAAACTTTGAAACAAGAAAAGTAAAGTGTCGGAATCTTGATGGATCTTAATTCGTTAAAAATAATCCTCTTTTAGTAGTGGCTAATACTAGTAATATACTTCTCCTCAAAAGTAAGCGGAGTTTTTCCGATTATATGCAGAATGGACCTCTTGTATGGGGTAAATAAGGGGTAAATTTCCGACTATGCATAGAAAAATCCTTCATTTTCCCATTTTTTTGATCGATAGCCGGAATAGATCCTTCTATTTAAGCCGTTTTTTATGTTATTTTCCAATTAAGCGGAATTTTTCCGTCTATTTATCGGTGCGTAATCAGACTTCGTACCCTA
>DAMDNS010000032.1:3298-11428 GCA_032083605.1 Ureibacillus sp. | reverse complement strand
CCTTAAATAACATGCGCCACGCCTCCCATTAACACGCCATCTGCCATGCGAAATTGTCTGTTCGCGATAGATGCAACCTCTTCATCATGTGTAATGATGATGAAAGTTAAATTTTCATCCTTGTTCAGTTTTTGAATAAGCGCCAATATTTCCTGCTCGGTCTGAGAGTCAAGGCTTCCAGTGGGCTCGTCCGCTAAAATGATAGGTGGGTTTGTAATCATGGCTCTAGCAATCGATACCCTTTGCTGCTGCCCACCAGATAATTCGTTTGGATAGTGATCGGAAACTTCAGTTAATCCGACTTTCTTTAGCAATTCAGCTACCTTTTTTTTGCGAATCGCATGGCTAACACCTTTTAACTTCAAAGGAAGCTCAATGTTTTCGAACACCGTTTGGGCAGGCAGCAATTGAAAGTTTTGAAAGATGAAGCCGAAATTATCTAAGCGAAATGCAGCGCTTTGTTTTTCATTAAACTTTGCGACTTCAGTATTGTTAACTACTATTGAGCCAGAATCGGGCTTCATAAATCCGGCTATGATTTGCAATAAAGTAGATTTTCCAGATCCGCTTTTTCCTACGACTGCAACGATTTCTCCTCGTTCTATATGAAAGTTGATGCCTTTTAGGACTTCCACTTTTTTTTCGTTTCCCTTTTTTCCAATCGAGAAGGTATGGTGCAGGGATTTTACTGTAATCATATAACTTCATTCCTTTTTTGTTTGTTAAACCTATTGTAGCCAGTGATTCTGAAGATACATTTAGGACAATTCTGAAGAAATTCTTAAGATTTATGAAATATGTCTACAAAATTGAAAGTTTCTAAGTTGAAGGTTTGAACACTTTAGCATATGATTATTCAAATGAGGGTGATGAAATGCGGCAGAGGCAAGCGTTGGCTGCGAAAAACGATTGGAAGCGTCCTCTGCAGTAAAGGAATAGCGGCAGAGCCAAGCGTTCGGTGCAGCGAAAGATTATCAGTTGACGGAAGCATTGGCTGCAGAAAAGGAATAGCAACTGCCAAAAGCGTTCGCCACAGAAAAGAATTATCTGCTGACGCAAGTGTTCATCGTAGAAAAAAGAATAGGCGACTTGTGAAGGTTTCACCATAGTTGCCATAAATAAAGAGACGGGTGAGGGGAAAATTTGGTAACAGTTTATACTTGTAAAAATGGTGTTCGAATTGTTTCTGAGGAGATGCCTCATGTACGTTCCATTTCAGTCGGCATTTGGGTAGGGGCAGGCTCCCGATTCGAGCTGCCGGAGGAAAACGGAATTACACATTTTATTGAACACATGTTGTTTAAAGGGACAAAAACTAGAACAGCTAGACAAATTGCAGAAGAGTTTGACCGGATCGGTGGGGAGATTAATGCCTTCACTTCAAAGGAAAACACCTGCTATTATGCAAAAGTTTTGGATCATCATGGGGAATTGGCTGTATCCATTTTAGCGGATATGTTTTTCAATTCTACTTTTGATGCAAATGAATTAGACAAAGAACGTCAGGTTGTTTTAGAGGAGATTCTAATGAGCGAGGATGCACCTGACGATGATGTCCATGAACAACTATGGAACGTCATGTATCCCACAGATGCATTAGGTTTGCCAATTTTGGGAACGAATAAAACACTATCGACTTTTACAGCCGACACGATTCGACATTATATGGAGAAATATTATTACCCGGAAAATATTGTCGTTTCAGTTGCAGGAAATGTAACAAAGGAATTACTTTTACATATTGAAGAATTATTTGGTCGATATGAACGTTCTTCAAAAGCGACTGATACGATATTGACACAACCACAATTCCATTCAGGTAAATTCGTAAAAGAACGCGATGTAGAGCAATCGCATTTGGCTATTTCGTATCCTGCCATAGGAGTGAAAGACCCTAAATTAAATAGTTTTATCGCCTTAAATAATATAATTGGGGGCAATATGTCCTCTCGTCTGTTCCAGGAAGTAAGGGAAGAGCGCGGTTTGGCTTACACGATTTACTCATATCAATCCTGCTATGAAGATGTTGGTTCTTTTACAATTTATGGAAGTACCAACAACCAACAATTATCTGTAATGCATGATACGATCAATGACACCTTACAAAAGGTGCGGACTGCTGGCATAACGGATACAGAGCTAGACAATGCAAAAGAACAGCTGAAAGGCAGTTTTGTCTTGGGGATGGAAGGAACCAACTCCCGAATGAGCCGCAACGGTCGCAACGAGCTCATCCACGGAAAACATAAATCAATCGATGAAATCATCGCAGAAATTGATCAAGTATCCATGGATCAAGTAAAGGAACTAATTAATTCAATTCTCACTGCAGACCCTGCCATCGCAATCATCGGCCAAGGGGTAAAATAAACGAATAAGGCTGTCTTCTATCAAAATGGAAGACAGCCTTTTTTTATCCTTGAAAGAAGCTGTAGCCTACTAAGCAAGCCCCTCACACCGCGATCGGCAGTTTGAAATCTTAATTTGAGCGGGCTCCTTCACATTGCGTTATTTGTTTCATTGTGGTTTATAAGCAATTTTTCACGCTAGTATTGGCGGAATTTCTGTTTTTCTAAGCGGATTAGTAATAATGTGTTGGTCACTATCAGTAAATTAATATATATGAGACAGCTTTTGCAGATTAAATATGGGTTTACATCATCTAAAAAACGCCCCAAATATGTATTTGAAGTAGCTTTCTAAAATCGCCCAACATTCTGGGATCGATTTACCACCATGCCTTCATTAAAATCAGCCTTAAATAGTATTTTCATATCGGAAACAGCCTTTCGCTATGAAGGAGATTGGAAAAAAGGGGCACCAACGTTTCTAGGGTTGCATATAGTAACAATAAGCTCATGGAGGAGGGAAAACATGCTGCTATCGGAGCTTGCGGAGAAGGAATTAATCGAGATGGAAAATGGTGTGAGGTACGGCTATCTAGCTGAAACGGAATGTCTTTTTGACCCGAAATCAGGGAAGATTTTTGGTTTTGAGCTACATGAACAAACTTCCAAAATGCCATTCCAGAAGAAAAAGGCGACCTCACCGTTATTTATTCCTTGGGAAGAAATTCATCTTATTGGAGAAGATCGAATTTTATTCCACCGAACATCATCAAAAAGAAGGCAGTTAGACTAAATGACTGAAGAAAAGTGGCTCGTTGTAGGTACAGATATGCGCATGAAAGTGTTGGCAAAAAATCTAAGCAATGATGACCGAACAGTTTACTATAAAAATCTAGCAGTGTGGGATGAAGAGCTTAACAAAACAGTTCTTGAATTTCATCCTGATTTTGTTGTGCTGCCCATCAATCCGTTACCAGTGGAAGTACCGGAGGTTTTAGGGCTTTCCAAGGCAGTAGTTTTTGCAGGGAAGTTAAATGATGAGTGGCGCGAAATATTAGAAGACAACGAAATTCATTTTTATTTAGAAGATGAAGGATTCATATGGCACAATGCCGTGTTGACAGCTGAAGCTTTTGTATCTACCTTTTATAACACCAAAAGAGCAATGTTGGGGAAAAAATTCATCATTACCGGTTTTGGTCGTGTGGCGAAAATGGTTGCACATATTTTAAGAAGCCTCGGAGCAGAAGTTTGCATCGCGGTCCGTTCCAATGTGCAGTTGAATGAAGCCAAGGCATTCCGTTATGAAGCTGTGGATATTAATGACGTAGGAGAAATCGAAGGGGATTTCTTTATTAACACAATTCCTGCAAAATGGCTGGATGAACAATTTAACGCTAAAATCTCAATGCCGATTTACGATTTAGCCTCCTATCCAGGGTGTTTACAAGATGGAATTAGCAATAAGCAGTATGAGCTGTTGCCTGCATTGCCAGGGAAGTTTTTCCCTGAAGATGCTGGAAATGTACTATATGAATCAATTGTTGAACAATTAAGGAGGAGACACACTTGCTAGAAGGTAAGCGAATTGGGCTAGGTATTACAGCATCCCATTGTACGTATGAAGACGTGATTCCGAAAATTGAGAATTTCACAAAAGTGGGAGCTACGGTAGTTCCTATTATTACTCATTCCGTGTTAACAGCTGCAACGCGATTTGGTACTGGGGAAGAATGGATCCAAAAAATCGAAGCACTGACTGGAGAGAAGGTCGTTTCTTCCATCGTAGAGGCTGAGCCATTCGGACCGAAAAATCCATTAGATTGCATGGTCATTGCACCGATGACTGGAAATTCAATTAGCAAATTTGCAAATGCTTCAACAGATAGCCCTGTTTTAATGGCAGCAAAGGCTACGCTTCGAAATGGTTCACCGGTTGTATTAGGTATTTCGACTAACGATGCTCTTGGTTTAAACGGCGTCAACATCATGAAGCTGATGAATTCAAAAAATATTTATTTCATTCCATTTGGTCAAGACGATCCTATCAACAAACCAAACTCTTTAATTTCCGATTTCACTAAAATGGTTGAAACTGTTGACCATGCCATCAATCACAAGAAACAGCTTCAGCCTCTGCTCATCCAATATTAAAATAACTAAAAATTCTAACACAACTAGTCCTTTTTATGATACAATTTTCAACATTATGTTATTTGTATTTGAGGAGAGATGAGTTATGGCAAAAGAATTGACAGTTGCAATTGTAGGTGCAACAGGAGCAGTAGGAACGAAAATGAAAGAGCAACTTTTAAAGCGTAATTTTCCAATTAAACATATAAAATTTTTAGCTTCAGCTCGTTCGGCTGGAACAGAAATTGAATTTGGCGGCAAAATCTACACAATCGAAGAAGCAACGCCGGAAGCCTTTGAAGGAGTAGACGTAGCACTATTCTCGGCTGGGGGTTCAGTTTCAGCAAAATTAGCTCCAGAAGCTGCTAAACGTGGTGCGGTTGTAATTGACAACACAAGTCACTTCCGTATGGACCCAACTGTACCTCTAGTGGTACCTGAAGTAAACAGAGAAGATCTAGCGAAGCATAACGGAATTATTGCCAATCCAAACTGCTCGACAATTCAAATGGTTGTTGCACTGCAGCCAATTCGTGAACAATTTGGCTTAACGAATGTTATCGTTTCAACTTACCAAGCTGTGTCAGGTTCTGGTGTTTCTGCAATCGAAGAACTACGCGCGCAAAGTGCCGAGTGGGATGCTGGCAAAAATGTGGAAGCGAATATTCTTCCAGCGAAATCAGACAAAAAACACTATCCAATCGCACGTAATGTCATTCCGCAAATTGACGTATTTACGGAAAATGGCTTTACATACGAAGAAATGAAAATGATTAACGAAACGAAAAAAATCATGCACATGCCCGACCTGCCAGTAGCAGCAACTTGTGTACGTGTTCCAGTAATTTCAGGACATTCGGAGTCTGTTTATATTGAAGTAGAAAAAGAGGTTAGCGTGCAAGAAATTTTTGATGTGTTACGAAATGCTCCAGGCATTGTTCTACAAGATGATATTTCAACACAAGACTACCCAATGCCTTTATTTGTTGAAGGGGAAGATCCGGTTTATGTTGGCCGTATTCGCCAAGACCTATCAAACAAAAAAGGATTCCATCTATGGGTCGTATCAGATAACCTACTAAAAGGCGCTGCTTTAAACTCAATTCAAATTGCCGAAAGCATGTTAGAGGATAATTTACTCTAAGGGGTGTTTTAAAGTGGATCTAGGTCGAGTTGCTACTGCCATGATTACCCCATTCGACGACAATGGAGAAATTAATTATGAAGTAGCAGAGCGAATAATTGAGCATTTAATATCTAATGGTACGGATTCTATCGTGGTATGTGGGACGACAGGTGAAACCCCAACTCTATCGATTCCGGAAAAGAGAGCCTTTATCGACTTCACCATCAAAAAAGTCAATAAACGCATCCCGGTAATTGCTGGTGTTGGCTACAATGACACTGCGTACACAATCGAAGCAACGAAAGTGGTTGAAGCTTTTGGTGCGGACGGCATCATGGTCGTGGCACCTTTCTATAACAAGCCAAACCAAAGAGGGATTTACGCACATTTTGAAGCGGTCGCCAAAGTAACCGATTTGCCGATCGTTGTATACAATGTTCCCGGACGCACTGGTGTCAATATCTCAGCTGACACAACCATTGCATTAAGCAAAATTCCAAATATTCGAATCGTAAAAGAAGCCAGTGGCAGTATAGAACAAATGACTGAAATTCTCAGAGGCGTTTCCGCTGACACATTCGTGTACAGTGGAGACGATGCCCTCACACTGCCGCTGATTTCCATCGGTGGCCGAGGAGTCATTTCCGTGGCGTCCCATGTAATCGGAAACGAAATGCAGGAAATGATACGCGCCTATGAAGAAGGCCGACACAAAGTTGCACATGCATACCATCAAGCCATGCTACCACTAGCCAAACAATTATTCGTCGATCCAAACCCAGTCCCGGTCAAATACGCACTAGGCAAACTAGGCTTCCCAGTCCAGCACGTCCGCCTGCCACTAGTCGGCATGCTGGAAGAAGACAAAAAGAAATACGACCTCATCTGGGAAGAATTCCAACAAAAAGTCCAAGAAATAAAAAGCCACTCTTAGCGGGGCGAGGAGAAAGCAGACACTGTAAGTTGGTGTTTGCTTTTTCTGCGTTTTTTAGTAAATTCTGTCAGATAATTATTCGTAATATGTCCATTGACGCACACCATATTGGTTAAAATTCCTTTGGAGGATTTTTTGAATTCTTCTTTTTTCCGGAATGTTATCGCACCATTCAAACATTTGGTTTGTTGTAATTTTATGTTGAGGAAAAAGGAGCTTGAACTCTTTTATATTTCGCAATACCGCAGTCTCGACTAATTCTTCTCTCCCACATACTGTACAGATACATTTCATTCCTGCGATTTTTTTGATATAAGTGCTACATTGTGTACAAAGTATTCCCTTACGTAATTCTTGATAGGTAAAGAGAGGGGTTTGTTGGTTATTGATCTCTTCAATATGGAGGGATATTAATTTCTCGCCAAGACTTCTATGGTGATCTTGTAGCTTTGATTGATGGGAATTTAAGTTACTTATAAAGCGATTTATTTGAGTTGGGAAAATATAAGGTTTATCAGCAGGTGCGTGATATAGGGTGAAATGGGGGTTTATAAAAATGACAAAGGCTTTAATTGGAAGTGTGTAGTTGAGTTTATGTAACAATTGACTCATCAGAGATTCGCTACGCGATAATTGAATTAACGGATTAGAAATTTCTAATCGCTCTAGCGTTAATAGCCGATCAGATTTGTAGTAATAATCACCTTCATAATTTTTTACTTCACAGAGATATAAGAGGTTATTTGTAATGATCAGAGTATCAATTTGAAATGTTTGATTATTAGTTTTAAATAATAAGTCGTTCAAAACTAAGCTGTCATTCTCAAGATAGTTGGTTAGAGTATCGAACGAAAGCTCCCCTTCAAATCCCTTTCGTAAGTTAGAGTAATTCTGCTGTTCGATTTTTGATAACTGCATTCGATGATTGAGTGAGTTTAAAATGATTAGTTCAGGCGGTTCAGTTCTAGCTTTGTATAACAGAGTCATCATCCTTTCAAATAGTGATACGAATATTTTAACTGATAAATTAGAAAATTACTAATCATTATTAACTTGATTAGACGGAGAAACATATCTTGAAGTACTTTTTAAAAGGTGAACGTGAGGGAAAAGTGCATCAAAGGGTAGATGAAGCACTTTTGGTAGGGAGAACAAGCAGGAAAAGTGCATCATAAGGTGGATGAAGCCCTTTCGGCAAGGAGAACAAGCAGGAGAAGTGCATCATAGGGTGGATGAAGCACTTTTGGCAGGGAAGACAAGCTGAAGAAGTGCATCATAGTGTGAATGAAGCACTTTTGGTAGGGAGAACAAGCTGAAGAAGTGCATCATAGAGTAGATGAAGCACTTTTGATAGGGAGAACAAATAGGAGAAGTGCATCATGGTGTAGATGAAGCACTTTTGATAGAGAGAACAAGCAGAAGAAGTGCATCATAGGGAGGATGAAGCACTTTTGGTAGGGAGAACAAGCAGAAGAAGTGCATCATAAGGTGAATGAAGCACTTTTGGCAAGGAGAACAAGCAAGAAAAGTGCATCATAAGGTGAATGAAGCACTTTCGTCAGGGAGAACAAGCAGGAGAAGTGCATCAT
>DAMDNS010000032.1:0-3198 GCA_032083605.1 Ureibacillus sp. | reverse complement strand
CATAAGGTGAATGAAGCACTTTCGTCAGGGAGAACAAGCAGGAGAAGTGCATCATAAGGTGGATGAAGCACTTTTGGCAAGGAGAACAAGCAGGAGAAGTGCATCATGGTGTAGATGAAGCACTTTTGGTAGGGAGAACAAGCTGAAGAAGTGCATCATAGAGTAGATGAAGCACTTTTGATAGGGAGAACAAATAGGAGAAGTGCATCATGGTGTAGATGAAGCACTTTTGATAGAGAGAACAAGCAGAAGAAGTGCATCATAGGGAGGATGAAGCACTTTTGGTAGGGAGAACAAGCAGAAGAAGTGCATCATAAGGTGAATGAAGCACTTTTGGCAAGGAGAACAAGCAAGAAAAGTGCATCATAAGGTGAATGAAGCACTTTCGTCAGGGAGAACAAGCAGGAGAAGTGCATCATGGTGTAGATGAAGCACTTTTGATAGAGAGAACAAGCTGAAGAAGTGCATCATAGAGTGGATGAAGCACTTTCGGCAGGGAGAACAGGCAGGAAAAGTGCATCATAAGGTGGATGAAGCACTTTTGATAGGGAGAACAAGCAGGAAAAGTGCATCATAGAGTAGATGAAGCACTTTTGATAGGGAAGACAAGCTGAAGAAGTGCATCATAGAGTGGATGAAGCACTTTCGGCAAGGAAAACAAGCAGGAGAAGTGCATCATAAGGTGGATGAAGCCCTTTTGGTAGGGAGAACAAGCTGAAGAAGTGCATCATATAGTGGATGAAGCCCTTTTGGTAGGGAGAACAAGCTGAAGAAGTGCATCATAGGGTGGATGAAGCACTTTTGCCAAGGAGAACAAGCAGAAAAAGTGCATCATAAGGAAGATGAAGCACTTTCGGCAAGAAAAACAAGCAAGAAAAGTGCATCATAAGGTGAATGAAACCCTTTTGCCACCAAGAACAAACTGAAAAAGTCCATCATAGAGCCGATGAAGCACTTTACGAATGAATAACAATACACAAAAGTGCATCATAGCAACTTTCCATAAACTAGCTATTGCCACCCCCCCCCCCCCAACCCCTCTCCATCCCGAACACCCGCCCACCACCAACATCTCCCTCCACATCCCGCAATCCCCATACTTTGTAAAAAATTCGCTTTTTTATTTGTGCTTCAACGAGTGACACCGTATAATGAGTTATAAGTGGTTGCGTTCGGGATATTATAGGAGGAAATCAAGTGACTAAAACTAAAAACGAAGTAATCCGAGTAATCCCTCTTGGCGGAGTTGGAGAAATCGGGAAATCGATGTATGTAATCGAAATCGATGACGAACTTTTCATTGTAGACAGTGGATTAATGTTCCCAGAAGATGAAATGCTTGGAATAGATATCGTCATCCCTGACATTACATACTTGGAAGAAAACAAAGAACGTGTCAAAGGGATTTTCCTGACACATGGTCATGAAGATGCAATTGGTTCAATTGCGTACGTGCTGCAGAAGATTAAAGCGCCGGTCTACGGTTCAAAGCTGACGGTAGCTTTAGCGAAAGAGCACTTGAAGGATTTACCGGTTCCACAACAAGTGAAATTTTTTGAAGTAACAAATAAAAGTCGTATGAACTTTAACTCGACATACGTAACATTCTTCCATACGACGCATAGCATTCCAGATTCTTTAGGGATTGTGTTCCATACATCGGAAGGGGCAATTGTCCATACCGGGGAATTTAAATTTGACCAGTCGGCAACAGGAAAATTCAGACCGGATATTGCGAAAATGGCCCAATTAGGGGAAGAAGGCGTATTCATCCTGCTTTCTGAATCGACTGAAGCAGAACGTCCTGGCCATACGACAAGTGAAGTCGTGATTGAAGAAAAGCTGGCGAAGTACTTCCATGCTGCACCTGCGCGTATTATTGTCGCTGTGTATGCATCGAATTTTATTCGCATTCAACAAGTATTGAATCATGCTCATGAATCTGGCCGGAAAGTGGCAGTTGTTGGGAAAAGCCTGGAAAAAGTCATCGATATCGGCTTGAATTTAGGCTACCTAACAGTGGATGACGATACACTGATCCCTGTAAATACAATTCAAAAGCATGCGGATGAAGAACTGATTATCTTGGTAACTAGTAATCAAGGGGAGCCGCTTGAAGCAATCGATAAGATTGTTCGTAAACAGCACCGTGATATCCGCATTAAAGATACGGATACTGTATTGATCACATTTACGCCATCACCAGGTATGGAAGTACAAATGGGAACGGCGATGAACAATCTTGCCAAAGCTGGAGCAAATGTTTTAGCAGCCGATAAGAAAATACATGTTTCAGGTCATGGTAGTCAAGAAGATTTAAAAATGATGCTGAATTTAATGAAGCCTAAATACTTTATCCCGATCCAGGGCGAGTACAGAATGTTAATTGCCCATTCCAAGCTTGCTCAACAAGTGGGGCTGAAAAAATCTCAAGTCTTTATCGCCGACAAAGGGGATATTGTTGAATACAAAAATGGTAAAATGAGAATGAGTGGCCGTGTTCAAGCAGGTAATGTCTTAATTGACGGAATCGGTGTAGGAGACGTCGGAAATATCGTTTTAAGAGATCGTAAATTACTATCTCAGGACGGGATTTTCATCGTTGTCGTTACATTGAATCGTGCTCAAAAAAGAATTGCGTCCGGCCCGGAAATTTTATCGCGCGGATTTGTTTATGTGCGTGAGTCAGAGGAGTTAATCCTTGAAGCTACTGAACTTGCACGAACTGTTATTGAAAAGTATGTAAATAAAGATACATTTGAATGGACAAACATTAAACAAGAAATCCGTGATACACTAAATGCTTACTTATTCCAAAAAACAAAGCGCCGCCCAATGATTATCCCAATAATTATGGAATACTAAGCGAAAAAATAGGTGCGTTGTAGACAATAAAATAAGTTCTCGCACGTTTTAAGCGCGGAACTGTCACAACAAAAAGGATTTTCTTAACCGTAACAGGTCGAGGAAATCCTTTTTGTCTTCAACAAGAGTTTAAAAAAGAAGAGGTGAATGTAATGGCAGAGAAAAAAACAAAAGCCAAAAAGGGGCTGCACCCTTTAGCATATGAAATTATCGGTTTATTATTAATTGGTTTTGCCATAATCGTCTTCTTTGAATATGGTGTAGTCGGACGAACAATCCAAACAATTTCGATGTTCTTGTTTGGGAACCTGCATATTGTTGTTCCTTTTTTTG
>DAMDNS010000031.1:0-11431 GCA_032083605.1 Ureibacillus sp. | reverse complement strand
ATACTACAATACAAAACGGATAAAGGCAAAATTAAAAATGAGTCCGGTACAATACCGAACTCATTTTACCCAAGCTGCCTAATGATATAATAACCGTGTCTAACTTTTAGGGGTCACTTCATTTTCAAGTAAATGGTGTTTTTTCGGTGTGCGAAAAAATTGATTTTTGTTTCAGGTACCAACTCACAACTTCTTTAATTGTAAACAAACTAATGCTTCCAATTTATCGAATTAGAGAACAAATTCTCGGAAAAATAATAAGTAGCTTACCTTACGGCTTCCTTCGTTCTCGCAGGCGCCACACTAATTCCCGTTGATTCTTCAAAGTCGTATAAGCTAGTTGGCAAGTCTACAAAACGTTCTAATTCATTATAGGCTGGAATCCCGTGATAGGACATATCGAGACCTTCTTCTTCCTCACGTTCAGTGGCTCTGAGTCCAACCGTTTTTTCACATACTTTTGCCATGAATATACCGCTACCAAGTCCCCAAACAACAACAACTGCCGCACCTAATACTTGAACTCCTAAAAGTGAAAACTCGCCTGTTGTGAATAGACCATGAGATGTATCGAATAAACCGACCGCAATTGTTCCGAACACCCCACCAAATCCGTGAACAGCTACAGCGCCAACGGGATCATCTACTTTTAAATTGTCGATAAGTAATGTTGCATAAATAACCAAGATTCCACAGATAACCCCAATGACAATCGCTGCCCACTGTGAAACGAACGCACAGCCGGCCGTTATCCCTACCAGTCCAGATAATACGCCATTGATTGTCATACTTGGGTCAGCTTTTCCAAACTTTTTCATTGTCATGAATAGAGCAGCTGTTCCTCCACTTGCACCTGCAAGCATTGTATTTAAAGCAATCGGGGCTAGAGATGTATTCGAAGCATCCAGTGTGCTGCCCGCATTAAATGCAAACCAACCAAACCAAAGTATAAAGGCCCCTGCAGATGCCAACGGGATGTTACTTGGTGCAAATACATTGACGCTGCCATCCGAGTTGAACCTTCCTTTTCTTGGTCCCAGCACTTTTGCCAAGGCAAAGGCAGCAAATCCACCAAGTGCATGAATCGCAGCAGAGCCTGCAAAATCCTGCATTCCTAATTTGGCCAACCAGCCATCACCATTCCATATCCAATGTCCTGAAAGAGGATAAACAACTGTACAAACCAGTACCGCAACAATAATATATGCTTTAAAATTCATGCGTTCCGCAACCGCACCAGAAATAATTGAAACACAAGCTATTGCAAACCCCATTTGGAAAAGTACATATGCAGCACTAGGTAATTCAATGGATAAAGCTATTTTTTCAGGGCTTCCGAATAAATTCGTACCGATGAAACCGAAGACATCATCCCCATACATGACGCCAAATCCGATTAGCCAAAATGCTAAAGCCCCTATTGTTAAATCCACAAAAATCTTCATCGTTACATTGACCGCATTTTTCGTTCGAACAAAACCAGCCTCCAGTAAACTAAAGCCACCTTCCATTAACAATACCATTGCCGCGGCGATGACAACCCATACTGTATTCAAAAAGATTATTTCCATAAAGTTATCCCTCCCGCTTAGCTAAGTCGTCGATATCTGTATCTGCTTTACCAGTTCGAATATTTACGGCTTCTAAAATTGGGTAAACGAAGATTTTTCCATCTCCATCTTCACCAGTTTGCGCAGCCTCTACAATGGTTTGAATAGTAGGGTCTACTAGATAATCTGAAAGAATAATTTCTAGCTTTACTTTTGGATGTAAAGTAACTTTATAGTTCTTCCCACGGTAGACTCCCTGAGTATCCTTTTGTTTTCCTCTTCCGACTACCTGGGACACAGTAAAGCCCGTAACCCCTATATTTTTTAAGCCTTTTAAAGTTTCTGTTAGTTTTTCAGGTCTGATAATCGCTTCAATTTTTTTCATTTCCAATCCACCTTGATGTAAGTTTTTCTTACACTACCAGATAGAATAATATAACATTAGTGCAATCTGTTCAATAGATTATTGAAAGATTAATTAAAAATTTCAGTCTTTTTAACAGATTGTTCATCAATATGTACATTTTTCGCTATTATTTGGAAAAATAATGAAATGGATATTTGGATTTCACGTAGATACTTTCATAGTTTTTTGGTTATGTAAGCTGTACTTACGGGATGTAGGGGTTAACTAAAAAAGCTGGCTCCCACACTTTAAGGAAACCAACTTATCAATTTTATAAATCAGGTTTTTTTATTTCCGCCAAAAAGTTGTACATCCTGCTTTGTCCACAATGTTGAATTCAATCATTTTCTCAAGTAATTGGTAGTTAACAGGCTCACTCCATTTAATTCGAAACAGTCCCTTAGTAGCGCTATAGCCAGCCTCTACTATGTCATCTGCAAAGTGCTCCATTCCAAATTCCTCAGGCGAAACACTTATATGATGCTTAGCTGTAGAAAATCCAATAATAAATGTACCGTGATCCGAAAACATCGGCTGGTTCCATTTAATCTCCGCCTTTAAATTCGGGAATTTTTCCAATATCCATTTAAAAATTTCTTCCATTCGTTCTCGATGATTAGGGTCGTCAATTTTTGCTAAATAATCTGTTAAGGCTTCTATGTTAATCCCTCCCTGAAATAAAAAACACCCATTTGGATCATCATATCCAAATGGGATGGTTTGATGCAACTTATAAAAAAACCATTACTTTCACTTGAAAATAGGCGAAAGATATAATCCGTCTCCTACAAATGGCCAATTGCGACAAATAAAGCAAGTGCCAATAAAATGACATTCATGAAGATGGCCTCATTTTCTTTCCTTTTCAAATGGAAACCTGCTGCTAGAAGCATTATCAGTCCAAGTCCAATTGCAGCAATAGGCGTTAAGAACATTGCCAATCCAATTGCACGAGGCAGAATTACCCCTAATCCCCCAAGTACTTCTGCAATTCCTATAAAAACAACGAAGCTTTTTGAGTATTCTTGCATCCACGGCATACTTACCTTTGCCTTCTCATACTGAAAAGCTTTCATTGAACCAAACATAATAAATGAGACCCCTAAAAGAATTTCAACAATCAATAATGCAATATCCATTCTCTAGCCCCCTTTTAATAAAATATGCAGAATTGCCACTAAATGGTCCATACGAAAACCACAAGTTATGGGCAGGACAAGAACTTCTAGCTAAAGAAAAAAAGAGCTAACCAATCAGCTCCTCTTTTTTGCATTCTATCTCAGATTATTTTAGGAAGGCTTCCTCTTTAGAGAGTCGTATCATTTCACTCGGAAAGTATTTTTTAAAATATTTCTCTATCTTTACATGTAAATTCGGCTGATACCACTCCGATAATCCATGCTTCTCAAATAATTGGGGCATTCCCAACCGCGCTGAACGTTTTCCCATTTGCCCATCGCCGATGCTTAATGTATCAATCCAAATATGATCCACCATTCCCTCCAATATCTTCGGAAAGTCAGGCGTAAATGGCAGGGCAGGAGAAATAGAGGCTTGAGTAGGTATTCCCGCCTCATGCACTGCTTTTAATGCTTTTAACCTTAATTGAATGCCGGGAGCGTACGGGGCAAATATTCTTTTTATATCTTCCCTGTCTGTTTCAATAGTCATTGAAACAAGAACCTTACATCTTTCTTTTAATTTCACTATTAACTCAATATCCCTTTCGACCAGTGGACTGCGTGTTTGAATTTGAAGAAAGTCAGGAGGATTTTCTATCATCTCCTGCAATAATTCCCGTGTAATAGTAGCTTTTCGTTCTATAGGTTGATAAGGATCTGTTGCAGACGACATAAAGATATTCACCATGTTACTTTTTTTGCGAAGTTTTTTGATTTCATTCCGATAATTTTCTGCAGCATTCCTTTTAATATCCACCCATTCCCCCCAAGGGATCTCTTTGAATTTTTGGATAGGCATTTCTCGAACATAACAGTAAAGGCACGAAAAACCACAGCCGCTATATGGATTCAAAGAATGAGTAAACCCAACGTCTAAGTAACCCTTCGCTTCCGTTAAGATCTTCTTGGAAAGCACTTCTCTGTACTGGATGTCCACCTTATCCCTCCTTCCTTTTTATAATGAATTCTTACCCTTCTCCATACGTTTTAATGTAAGTCATGATTAAGTATAAACTTTTCATTTTAAACCAGCAGATACTAAGATTTACAAGGAAAATTAAAAAGACCGGACCTTATCGGATCCAGCCCGTTTTTTAGATATTTAACCCGAATACAACTTAATATTATTCCTTCCAGCTTCTTTAGCTGCATACAACGCAGTATCTGCATTTTTCATGAGCTGACTAAAGGAAAGACCCTTTTTATAATAGGCGACCCCAATACTTGAGGTTGTATTAAACTTAGACTCATTGACAATCCAGGGTTCCTGGAGTGAAGCAAGAATTCGCTCGGCAATACTAACAGCATCCTTTTCTTCCTTGATTTCTGTTAGAAGGATGGTAAATTCATCTCCCCCCTGTCTGGCGAGTATATCACTATCACGAAGGCAGTTTTGAACTCTTATGGAAAATTGCTTTAACAACTCATCTCCAGCATCATGTCCCAATGTATCATTAATCTGCTTAAACTTATCAATATCCATATATAACAGAGCAAACTTCCGTTCATATCGATCTGCTTCTTTTATGGTTTGGATTAACCTTTCCTGAAAGAGTCTACGATTCGGAATACCAGTAAGCGAATCATAGAATGCCATATTACTTAGTTTCTCCTCCAGTCTTTTCCTCTCTGTAACATCTCTTCCTACCATTTGCAGTCTGAGAACCTGGTCATCTTCATCCAATACAAGCTTCGCATAGGCTTCTATCCATATCCAGCAACCTTTTGCATTCTTCATTCTAAATTCGGCAGCATGGTCTTCCCTCGCTAAGATTCCACCCTCAAATTTACTTTGTAATTTTTCAATATCATCTGGGTGAATCAATTCAAATGCAGAAAACCCTTCTATTTCCTTTGGTGTATATCCCAGTACATGTTCATGGGATGGAGAAGCATAGATTACGATACCATTTGGATCTACCACTCGTACTAGGTCAGACATATTTTCAGCTATTAAACGATACTGCTCTTCACTCTGCTGAAGTGCCTCCTCTGCTTTTTTACGACTTGTAATATCTCGGAATATCATTAAAAAGGAGTGCGCGCCCTCATGATTTATAGTGATTCCTGTAACTTCTACATCTAGAATTCTCCCATCCATGCTGATAATCTTTTCTTCTATAGGAGCAATTTTCACCCCAATATCCTTTATCTTGTCTAACCGCGCATCCACAAGCTCGACATACTCTGGATGGGAAAATTTTTTTACGGGTTGATCGATTAGCTGTTTTAATGTGGATGCTCCCAACAGCTTGATACAGGCCGGATTCGCATACTTTATCAGCCCATTGCTATGAATCATGATCGCCTCTGGGGAAAGGTCAACCAGGCGCCCGTATCTTTCTTCACTTTCCCTTAACTCATTTTCCATTCGCTTACTTTCGGTTATATCTCGAATCATTGTCATGGTAGAAGGCTTCCCTTCATAATGAAAAGAAACTCCTCCAACAATAGCGTCCATTACAGTTCCATCCCCTCGAATCAATTTCATCTCCTCAAAGGGAACCTCACTTCCTATCGTGGAATTCGAAATTCTCTCTTTTGAAATATCCTGATAGTCCTTATGAATAAAGGAAAATATGGATTGACCGATTGCGCTGTCCACTCTCATAATTCTGCTTGCTGCGTTATTTGCAAAGACAATTTCCCCGGCTTGATGAATAACAATCCCAAGTGGTGAACGTTCTACAACCTTTCGATAGCGTTCTTCACTTTCTCTTAAAGATTCTTCAGCCAGCTTTTTTTCTGTAATATCATTTCTTATCGCTACGTATTGATAAGGTTTTCCTTTTTCATTTAAGAATGGAACAATGGTTGTAGCCACCCAATAATAGCTACCGTCTTTTGCACGATTTCGTATTTCACCTTGCCAGGTTTGCCCTGTCCCAAATGTTCTCCACATCTCTTTAAAAAAATCCTTTGAATGATAGCCTGAATTTAAAATACGATGGTCTTGTCCGATTAGCTCATCTCTAGTGTATTGAGAGATTTCGCAAAATTTATCGTTAACAAAGGTGATGATTCCCCGTCTATCAGTTATGGCTATGATGGATGATTCATCTAGAGCTTTTTGAACATCGGCAAGTTCTTTGATGGACTCTTTCAATGCTTGTTCACTTTTACCTAAAGCAAGCTCATTTTGCTTTCTATCGCGGATATATCCTCTTGAAACCAAAGCAAATATTAATACAGAGGATATAATGATATAGAAATATTTTTTCAAGATGCTTAGGGAATTAAGTAAATTTGTATCAATAAACAATATCTTTAGAATCTGATCCGAAAAAAAGACCCAAATACTTCCTGCTGCCGCATATAATAGAGTGATTTTTAACGGTACAGTATAATAATCCAATACAGATTTAAATCTTTTTATGGTCAATCTTCTACCATTTCTTATGTTCATTTCTTTCTCCTTCGGCAACCCAGCCATCCTAGTTTGTTCCTTAGACCTGTGGTTTTGCGTCCTTGCCTTTCAACAAGTTTGCCCTTTTCAAGATTTATGCAAACGCTAATTTTTTTAATTCTTCCTATAAACCAACCGACGCATTATGTTTTCCAATGGACCATTCATTTTGAATTTTTCTAAGATGGGTGCGATTATTACAGCTAATATCCATATGGAAATAGCAACAAATGCAGCTGAAGTATTGTTCAATTCCCCCCCAAATCTAAGGCTGCCGGCGATAGTAGAAGCATCAGCAAAGCTTCGTTTAGAACGTAGAAAGTGAGCGATTTTTTCCCTAGGGCAACCAATGAATTTGTTATCCACCTTGGATTTTTGATGAAGTTACCTATAACTCCAAAAAGGGCTGCATAACCGATGCCCGCTGCCATCCCTGTTATAATATGAAATCCCCAAACGATTCCGGCTACAAAAAAACTAGGCTCCCATATTTTATTAATCATGACCAATGGTAGGGCACCAATAATTGATATGCTTATTCCAATAAGAGCGATTTTTTTTAATTCCTGATGGTGCAGCCGGGCATCGATTAAAAGACGTTTTCTTCCCGCCCATATCCCTATTAGTACTGAAGGAATCACAGGGAAAAGAAAGTGAATGAAAGCAGGAATTACTGGAAATGAAAAAATAGCTTCCGTTAACATTTGTCCATAGCGATTGTTCTCTGAAAAATCACTACCAAACCCATAGCTCCCTATTTCGTTAATAAACGAACCCCACACAAAAGGTAGATATAGTATGACGACCAAAGTAATGTAAATGATTGCTCTCATTAAAACCTTATTATCACGCAGCAACAGCCAACCTACCAAAAGACCCGCAATACCATAGGCCATTAATATGTCCTGTCCGCCGATGAATACCGCCAAGATAATGCCGAACAAAATTAAATATAGACAACGTCGTCTTATAGTTCGGAGGGCTTCTTTTTTAGAATTCCCTCTAGAAAGCTGATTTTCAAATATCATGACAAGTCCATAGCCAAACAAAACTGCAAACATTGGCCGTGCACGATTATCGATAAATAGCTCTCCAAAAGAGTTTACAATTGTATCTATAACCGTAGCGCTCTCCGGACGACTCATCACCCCTGGTTCAGCAGCGTATAAATACAACGGTGCATGAGCTAATACGATTAATAACAGCATCAATCCCCTCGCTAAGTCCAGTGAAATCGCCCGGTTATTTAAAGGTTGATTTTTTCGTTGAGTATTCAATAACTTTTCTCCTCATCCTTTTTACTTACCCCTTTATTATCCTATTAAACAATATATTGTAGTCAGAATATAAAGTTACATGTAAAGTTTAGATATGATTTATTATAGACTTTAATCTTTAAAAGGGGATAAAAGACATGAAAATCCGACGCAGAATTAAATATTATTTTATCCGTTTATTTCGCCAGAAGGGAAGTCCCCACCATGTTGCCGCTGGTTTTACAATGGGCTTAGTGCCAAGCTGGTTCCCTACTTTCGGTCTAGGTCCCATTCTATCGGTTACCTTGGCAAAGCTAGTACGGTCAAATGAAGTGTCGGCACTAGTTAGCGGTGTCATTGGAACACCGATTTGGCCATTACTCTTCCTATTAAACTATAAAGTCGGCAGTCTCATACTAGATCGACAAACCAAAATAGACGAGCTTGAGGAAATCGATTACTCCAATGCTCTTTTGCATACCTTTGAAGGTGTTAATGATATCCAATCGAGTGGATATTCATTTCTGATTGGAGCTGTCGTCAACATTGTAATCTCCTCTATAATCATCTATTTCTTAATCTATTTCCTTTTTAAAAGATATCGAGTGAGGATTTTAAATAGAATGAGATGAAACCCCGATAC
Source organism: Ureibacillus sp. (assembly GCA_032083605.1). Lineage (GTDB taxonomy): Bacteria > Bacillota > Bacilli > Bacillales_A > Planococcaceae > Ureibacillus. The sequence continues at coordinate 2,989 of DAMDNS010000031.1, read as the reverse complement.
AGTATGAGAACTGTTTCGGGGTTTTTATTGTTTTGTGATTCTCTTTAAAAAAGCATCGAACATGACTTTTTGCGCCAATGTTCGATGCTTTAATTTACACTTCAAAATATAAATGCTTATGTAGGCTGCAGCCTGGATTAAATGCGCTATTGCAGGATGGACAGGAAGAGCTGCAATTTAGATATTCTGTGATTGTCAGCTCATGTCCACACGCCCCGCATAATACCGCCTTTTGATGGATTTGATTCTTCGGCCAAACCTGCGCGGCTCCGCACCCCTTCTCTTCATGACAGGAGAAACAGGGATAATACGTATCGCAGCAATAGAACTTAATGGCGATTCGATCGATCTCTGAATGATAATGCAGGCAGCGTGTTTCCTCATCTACATTAACTCCCTTTACTTCCTGTCCGTGAATAAGCATTTGAACCTCTCCCCCATTTTTGCTATAAGGCATCATTTTTTATATTTTTGAATAATAGGTTTTAGGCGATAGCCAAAAATTCCGGCAAAAACAGCTAAAATGATATCTTTTGGTAAAGGCACAACCATCCAAGCCCAAGCCATTTTATAAGTAAAACCTGCTGGTGCAGCAAACCAAAGCTTATAGGCTGCATACATCCAATTTGTCCCGATGAAATAGTTGATGGCCATTCCGACTAATGCTGCAATCACATAACCTTTTACCGTTGGGACTTTTCGAACAATTTCTCCAACAAGATAAGCAACAAGAATATATGAAACAATAAATCCGAATGTGGGAGAAATGAGTGAATCTAGCCCGCCCGAAAATTGAGCAAATACCGGTAATCCAACCAGACCAATAAAAGCATAAAACATCATGGCAATTGCCCCTGTGCGACTGCCTAATAGAATGCCGGCAAGCAGCGCGAAGAACGTTTGAAGTGTAATTGGTACCCCGCCGATAATCAGGAAGGAAGAAATATTCGCACCAATCATCATCAATATCGAAAACATTGCAATTTGAACCATTTGTAAAGTACGTGAATGATTTGTTGTTTTTTCGATTGTAGTAGTCATCCTAAACCTCCAAAAATCCAATATTTAGGAATAGTATATTAGACTAGCACTATTACGTCAACCTATTTTTATTTTCAGTTAACACAAAACCCATCTACAATAAAATCATTTCTTTTTTAGAGAAACATTGTATTATCAATATCTATGAACTTACCTTTTTTAACTTCATTTTATAAAAGACTGTTTATATCTAGTTTAAATGTATTGTATCAAGCACTTCTCTAGTATCTCGATTCAATAATGTAATTTCATTGCTTTCTAGAGGCGTTTCGCTTTCATAATACCAAATATATAGACCTTCTAGATTATATTTTTCTACTTCATCTTGTGGCAGCATCGCTAAATTTAGTAGAGTAGCAGGATTTTCGTCCACTTGTATAAGACGTTCATCCCCATGCCTAATTAAACCATAAATCAAGTTTTCACCATGGATTCGATGCCCCTTCAAATCTTCATACGATCGCTCGTTATCCATTGGACTCCAAGTAAACATCCCGGTTTGCCACCCAAATAGCCCCTCCTGTACATAAGCAGCCCCTAAATTTTCAGTCTGTTTTATAAAAAAGAATAGCGCTGTATTATTTAGCTTATAGCCAGGGATCAACACTAGATCCTTATCTACGGCAAATAACGCCTCTTGTGGTTCAGAATATGACTCTTCATTTTTAGCCACAATCCAGAACACAGAAACGATGAGAAATATTAAAATTGACAGTATGAGTGACCATTTTTTCATTTAATGTCCCCCTTTAAAATTCCTAGCTGGTGAATGAAAAAAACGAGGTGGTTTATGGCCAACGCATTGCCTCATTTTGAAATCAAAGCATTATTCTGATTTTCTACTATTGCATGTCATCCGCCGTCTAAAATCCCGACGATAAATCTTTCAGGTAGAGCACTTCCCCCATCTAACCTCTATTATTTATCCCAATCTTTTAACATTTCTGCATCAATCGATTCTACCATTTCTTCTGTCCCGTCTTTTCTTACATATCTAACTTGAGCTCCTTCAGAAGGGTTAATTGCATACCAGAACCTTTTGTTTCCTTCAACCTCAATAATTTTTGCTTTTTCTCCGCCAGCATATATTTCATCAATATCATTATCACTAATTGCCCCTGAATAGAAATTTGGCATAGTAGACCATTTGTGAGGTGTATCCCATTCTGCTCCCCTAGTCCGTTTCCAGTACCACTTTGCATTCTCTTTCTTAAAATAGGCAATAAAGATTTGCTCCCCCTGAGGATTGTTCTCTCTAAAAATAGCAATGGCGTCATCTTCCTCAACTACATTTAGTTCATGATGAACAAGTGAATAGGAATAGTTAACCTCTTCATCGTATTCCTTTTCGTTATCTTTCATTTCATTATGGAAAAATTCTTCAAAGGTTTGTTCAGTTGAACACCCTGTTAATAGGAAAATAAAAAGTAAAAGCACAAGGAATCCTTTTAACTTAAAATAACCGTTCCTTCTTTTACAAGACCTATCTTTTAAAATTAAATTTTCTTTCAACATTCCTGCCCCCCGTTAGTTAAAGAACCATTTATCTGCAAGTTTAAATTTTCCTTAAAATTACAATAACATTTCCCCCTAGTTATTTGCTAATTTTCCCCACAAACTTTAAATGCAAAAAACTCGATTCAAAATTGAACCGAGTTTTCTAAATGGCATTATTTTAATATTTTTGTCCTCACACAACTTAATCGTAACGTAATTTTACTTTAAAAGCCCACCATTAACGATCGTAAATTTTGAATACCACAACTTAATTGTGATGAGAAAAATAAATCCTCTGAAATTGCCACACAACTAGTCGTGACTTATTGTGTTTATAGTAGAAATAAATCGATATCCTTTATCTAATTTGAATAGAATAAAGTAAAAGCTCAAATAATCAATTTTTACAATAAATTACATTTTCATAAAATGATTTATGCTTTTCTATATA
>DAMDNS010000030.1:0-11634 GCA_032083605.1 Ureibacillus sp. | reverse complement strand
TGTTTTCCCTTCTAGTCGCTCCTCATCTACTTGTACAATTTCATCATAAGGACGAATTCCCGCTTTTTCAGCCGGAGATGATTTCACAGGTGAAACAACGATGAATTTTCCATCTTTTTCCGTGATTTCAATTCCAATTCCTACACGTTGTCCAGCTAAAGATTGCTTATGCAAGGCTGCTTCCTTTTCAGTATAGTAAGTACTATACGGGTCTTGAAGTGCGCCGGCCATACCTCTTATAGCTCCTTCTACTAAGGCAGCCTCATTTGTACCATAAACAGAGTTTTCTTTAATCAGTGAGTAAGCTTGGTCAATCACAGCTACGTCACTGACATGCGCATCTCCAATCTTAGATGGCTTACTGCTTTGCCAAAATATGAATCCAGCTATAATGATACATAGTACGGCTAGTAATAAAAAAAATCGACTTTTCCTCATTGTTTACCCCCTCTCGTTCAATCTATGAAAAAACGAAAAGGGATAACACATCGAAAAGACGATTTTTCTATTTCACAACTTTTTCATGTGAAGATTTAAGTATTTTTTCTTAATTTAAGGACATTTCTACTATTAATAAAAGTCGTTGGAAATTACATTAATTCAAACTTTTTACATATTCCCGTAAAGCTTCTTGATCAAGAGGGCCAATGATCTGATGCTGAATACGCCCTTCTGTATCGATCATGAAGGTTGAAGGGATCGTAATAATCTGGTAGAGCTTATCGACGCCTTCTTCCTCTATTAGCGGGATTGGAAAAGTCAGGTCAAAGCTATCTACAAATTGCTGTACAGTATTGATTGGATCCATAGAACGTTCTGCATGAGTAATATTTACACCTACAATGATTGCATTATCCTCTTCTGCATCCTCTTCATAATATTTCTGAAGATGGGGCATTTCTTTTTTGCATGGTGGACACCAGCTGGCCCAAAAGTTAAGTACTACTTTCTTCCCTTTCAACTCGGACAACGTAAAGGTCTCTCCAGTCAAGGTTTGCACTGTAAAATCAGGAGCAATCTGTCCTTTTCCTAATCCAGTTTTTTGATCCAGGTTCATCTCATAAGAAACGGCTTGTTCCGAAATAGCCTCGCTTGCTTCTATTTGGTTTTTTATATAAGAGCCCAACATGATAACGATTAAGGTCACCACAACGCCAAGCCCAACGATTTTCTTTTTCATTTTCCACCCTCCAAGATAGAAAAATAACTTTTTTAAAAGAGCGAAATTCATTCCCCGAAATGCTTATCAGGGTTTGGTCTCTTTCAATACCTCCATAAGAATACCATAGATGTCGAAAATTTAGGAACTCATATGATATTAAGGGCAAAACAAAAAGCAGGCCAATTGTGACAAAAATTGTCTTAGCCTGCTTTTTAAAAATTTTATAAAGAGATGTAATTCAGTGGATTTACGCTTCCAACACTTTGTCTTACCCATGTACCAACGTGAATTTCAAAGTGTAAGTGAGTTCCTGTAGAGCCTCCTGTGTTACCCATTCCTGCAATGTGCTGACCTTTATTTACTTGTGTTCCAACACTTACATTAATCGAACTTAAATGCGCATACACAGATGTGAAAATTTGACCATCAATTGAATGTGTAATCATCACTACATTTCCGAAAGTAGAAAGGCTTCCTGCATAAGAAACAACACCATCTGCTGCTGCAACAATTGGAGTACCTGTACTATTTGCTAAGTCGATACCATAATGGAATTTATATGCTCCACTGATTGGGTGGATACGCGCACCATAAGAACTTGTGTATGTACCGTTCGCTGGTTTTGTCCAATTTCCTGCTGAGACAGCAGGCGCTGAACCGCCACCGCCGCCACCTTTATTTGCCGCAGCCGCTTTTCTTGCTGCTTCTTGCTGACGAGCAATTTCTAAAAGACGTTTTTGTTCTGCTGCAATTTGAGCATTAATTTCATCGCTAATTTCGACAGCTTCCTCGTACTGCTCTTCCAATACTTGTTTTTCAGAAGCAATTTGTTTTTGCTGAGCCTCAAGCTCTTTAATCAATGAATCTTTTTGAGTCTTTTGAGAGTTCAATGATGCTTTTAAACTATCAAGCTCTGCTTTTTTCGATTCTAACTCTTTTTTTCTATTTTCTAGAGTAAGCTTTTGCTCCTCTAGCTTGTCCTGATCTTGTTTTTGCTCCTTCATGATTTGACGATCAGCATCCATTAACGTATTAACTGCCGACATGCGATCGATGAAATCTACAAAACTATTAGCTCCCAGTAATACATCTAGAAAACCTACAGAACCATTTGATTGAAGAGCTCGGGCACGTTCTTCAAGGAGCTCATTCCGTTGGTCAATTTTTTCTTGAAGCGCAACGATATCGGTTTTTAATTTTTCAATTTCAGCTTTTGCTACTTCAATTTCTTGTGCAACAATACTGATTTCATTATTAGTATTTGTAATTTTATCTGTTAATTGCGTAATTTGATTTAATAATGTCTTTTGTTTTGCTTCAATTGTATTAATTTCAGAAGATTTTTGTTTAATTTCACTATTTAATTGCTGCTTCTTGCCTTCTACCTCGGATTTTTCTTCTTTTAAATCTGATAAACTAGCAGCATATGTAACTGGCATTTGGATAGCAAGTACTAATGCAGCTGTTGTCATAAAAATTCGGAATGGATTTTTACATTTTTTCACAGATTAAGACCCCTTTCCACTTTCTCACACAGGATTCTACTTTTTTATTCTACTTTTTTCGCAATATGGGCATATTTAGACCTTTAAGAATTTACGAACGGACATAAAGCTGCCAAAAACCCCAATAAGGATTCCCATCACAAGGATTAATGCATTGACTTGGTAAAGTAGAGGCGTTACCTCTAGCAATTGCAAAAATTCACCCTCTAGTTTCGGTTGTAAAATCTTGAAAATATTAACATAAGCAATAGATACAACAGTAATTGGAATAATTGAGCCTAAAATCCCAAGCCACATTCCCTCTAAAACAAATGGAATTCTGACAAAGGAGTTTGTTGCTCCTACTAGCTTCATAATTTCGATTTCATCTTTACGCGCAATAATTGTAATACGAATTGTATTGGAAATTAAGAAAATTGCTGTAAACAATAAACCTAATATCAGGACTAGTCCCACATTTCGACTTGTATTTAAGAAGTTAAACAATTTTTCAACTTTGCCTTCTCCATACTTTACTTCCTGCGTATAATCAAATTTCTCAATTTTCTTTGCTACACTTGCCGTTTGTTGTGGATCTTTTGCTTTTACATAAAGCACATTGTTTAATGGATTGCTTTGCTCAAAAAGGCTAAAGTCTTCTCCATAACCTTGAATCAATAAATCGAGTTCATGCTCCTTAGATGAATATACGACCTCTTCGACGCCAGGTAAACTCTTAATTTCTTCCATAAGTTGTTCTTCAGCTGCTTTTGCTTCAGTAGGCTCAGAAATTATATCAATTAATACTTTAATTTCAACATCATTTTCAATATCATCTGCTACTTTATTCAAATTCATCATAATGATGGTAAATACTCCAACTAATAGCAGCGTAACTGTTACAGCACTGATTGATGCAAACGTCATCCAGCCATTTCGGCCAAGCGACTTCATACTTTCACGAAAATGTCGACGAATTGTTCTACCCTTCATAGCCGTAGTCACCTCCGTACACATCACGTACAATTAAGCCGCCCTCAATAGCAATAACACGTTTCCTGATTGTATTAACGATTTCGCGGTTATGCGTTGCCATTACAATCGTCGTTCCTCGTGTATTAATTTCTTCAAAAATATTCATGATCTCCCAAGAAGTCTCAGGATCTAGGTTACCTGTAGGCTCGTCCGCTATAACGACTTTCGGCATATTAACAATTGACCTAGCAATTGACACACGTTGCTGTTCCCCGCCTGATAATTCATTTGGAAACATGCGAACCTTATGCTTTAAGCCAACCAAATCTAATACTTCCATTACACGTTTACGGATTTCTTTCGGATTTTCCTCGATTACTTCTAGTGCAAATGCGACATTTTCATACACATTTAGCCTAGGAAGTAATTTGAAATCCTGGAACACGACTCCTAATTGACGTCTTAATTGCGGTACTTGTCGATTTTTAAGAGTTGTTAAATTCATTCCGGCAATGATTACATCTCCAGAAGTAGGTTTTTCTTCACGATACATTAATTTTATAAAAGTAGATTTACCGGCACCACTTGGGCCAACTACATAAACAAATTCGCCTTTTTTTATATCAACAGAAATCCCATTTGCTGCAACCACACCATTTGGGTATTTCTTCACGACATTATTCATTTGAATCATTAATAAAACCACCTAAGTTTCAAGTTTCTATTAACCAGATTTTTTCGCTCACCATCCATTATAGCACTCATTCACCTAGATTTTATTACATTTTCATTTCATATTTCTACTTCCGAAGGATACGATTAAACAAAATTCCACATTTTCCATGATGAAAGCACTATGTCTCTACTTTTCTCTTTCTAATATTCCATAAATATACAAATATCCCTTCAAATTTACAATGAAATTTTGGCGTTGTTGAGAAGAAAAGACAATTGGATTCATTCGTCAGTCAATTACTATTAAAATTTTATAAAGTGTTTTCATGTTGAGCGTTCCAAGTACACAAGCCGCTAGCCAAATTTACATATTTAGGCTGACGTTTTAGAATGGTACCTATTAGTAGACTGCTTTTGCTTCAAATAGAATGTTACTGATTATTTTCTTGAAAATAAAAAAACGAACCGCGTATTTAGCGATTCGCTTAAGGGTGATGTTATTCTGCGATGTATCGAACAATAATTGTGCCTGTTCGAGATTCCCCATTTAATTTTAGAATGTTGGCATCTTCGATAATTTTATCGAAGTGATATGTTTTATGGAAGAATTGATCTTCTTCTAGTCTTGTTTCAACATCAGGTAAACCTATATCTGCTTTTCCGAAGTTTGTTGCCACTTGTCCATCCAATGAAAGGGATTTTGGTACATAGATTTCAACTGCACCTGCCACTGTCTGTGCCTTAACTTTTCGTGCATCTTTTGCATTTGTCGTGATGACAACTGCACCATTTACAGACTCAGCTTCTACTTCCTGTAATTCCCCATCAATATAAATGCGTCCATTCACTGTCTCCGCTTCCAAATCTTCACCTTTCACATGGCGAAGCTCGATTGCACCATTGGCCGTATGAATATTGGCATGCTGGAAGGAGGATTCATCCACTCTTACTGCACCGTTTAGAGTTTTAACTTTGACTAGTTTTGACTCCAGATTTTGGATTGTTACGCCACCATTTAATAAACGGATTAACACAATATCATATAATTTTTCTGGTACAACTAAACGTAATGAAACCTGGGACATTTTTGTCGTTACAGCAATTGTTAATTTTCCATTCGCGAAATTCACAAAGTTTTCTTCAAATTGAGCCTTTGTTTTATCTTCATCATGGTTTTGAAGCGAGGTTTTCACTTGTGCTTCAATTATTAACTGCTGCTCATCTGACTTGACTAGATCTACCTTACCATTTGGTAAATCAATCTCAATCCCCTTAACTTCATTTGCATCAAATGCATAAGTATTTTCAAACTGGACCTTTTCACCAAATGGAAATTCTAGATCGAAGTCTTTTATTTTCGTAAACGTTGAATTCATTAAGCCCATCACACGTTCACTAAATTGCGATAAATCTTGCTTTAAATCGTTCATGAATTCATCCATTTTTTTGTTTGTTTCTTTATTATTGAATGCTTTGCCAAAGATATCCTCAAAGCCAGTTGTTTTCTTTTCTTCTTCAGTTGCTTCACTTTGTGCGCTTTTTGCTTCTTCCCCTGGGTTCTTTGTTAGAGGAACGATTGTTGGGTGAGTGGAGTTTTGTTCTTTTGTTAACGCCTCAAGTAAAACAATCGCCTCTTCAGCTGTGATTGTTCCGGCTTCAACCAATTTCAATATACGTTTACGTTCGTTTTCCATTAAAAAAAGCCTCCCTCTATTTGTATATTTAGTTATACGCTGAGGGAGGTCAAAAAGTTTCATCTTCTATAGAAATTTCGACATTTATTTATTCGTTGCCTCTGCCAACAGCGCGTCCATTCTTCTTCTGTCTCGTTCAAGGACTGTTTTTAGATACCGCCCTGTATAGGACTCTTCATTGTCCGCAATATCTTCCGGTGTACCAGTGGCCAGAATAGTACCACCCTTTTCTCCACCTTCAGGACCTAGGTCTATAAGATAATCTGCTGTCTTAATTACATCTAAATTATGTTCAATTACCAGGACTGTATCGCCATTTTCTACTAATCGTTGCAACACTTTTAAAAGGCGAGCAATATCATGTGCATGAAGACCAGTTGTCGGTTCATCTAGAATATAGATGGATTTTCCTGTTGAACGGCGATGCAGCTCCGAAGCCAGTTTTACGCGTTGTGCTTCCCCTCCTGACAATGTCGTTGCAGGTTGTCCCAGTTTCATATAACCTAGTCCGACATCTACAATGGTTTGAAGCTTTCTTTGGATTTTCGGGACATTTTCAAAGAATACCACTGCATCTTCAATTGTCATATCCAACAATTCCGCTATATTTTTTTCTTTATAGCGTACTTCCAATGTTTCACGATTATATCGTTTCCCATGACACACTTCACAAGGAACATAAACGTCCGGTAAAAAATGCATCTCGATTCGGATGATGCCATCTCCGCTACAAGCTTCACAGCGTCCACCTTTTACATTAAAGCTGAAACGTCCCTTCTTATAGCCGCGCATTTTCGCTTCATTTGTCGAGGCAAAAAGATCACGGATATCATCAAATACGCCCGTATAGGTTGCTGGGTTAGATCTTGGTGTTCGTCCGATTGGAGATTGGTCAATATCAATTACCTTTTCCAAATGCTCGATTCCTGTAATTTCTTTATGCGCACCAGGCTTTGTACGTGCGCGATTTAATTTTTGGGCAAGTGCTTTATATAAAATTTCATTAATGAGCGTAGATTTTCCGGAGCCCGATACACCCGTTACGGCAATAAACTGACCTAGAGGAATATCTACTTTTACATTTTTCAAATTGTTTTCAGTAGCACCTTTAATCGTGAGTTTTCGTCCATCTGATTTTCTCCGTTCAATTGGAAGGGGAATAAATTTCTTCCCGCTAAGATATTGCCCTGTAATAGATGCCGGGTTATTCATAACCTCTTCCGGCGTTCCAGCAGCGACAATTTCACCGCCATGAACACCTGCACCTGGTCCTACATCAATTAGATAATCTGCCGCCATCATTGTATCCTCATCATGCTCGACTACTATCAGTGTATTCCCTAAATCACGCATATCTTGCATGGTTGCAACCAGACGGTCATTATCTCGTTGATGTAATCCAATCGATGGCTCATCGAGAATATATAGCACGCCAGATAATCGAGAGCCAATCTGTGTAGCAAGACGAATCCTTTGTGCCTCTCCTCCTGATAATGTACCTGCTGAACGTGAAAGAGTCAGGTAATCTAGTCCAACATTTATTAAAAAACTAAGCCTTTCAGTAATTTCGCGAATAACAAGCTTCGCAATCTGCATATCTTTCTCTGAAAGTGTTAAATTAGAAAAAAATCCAAACATATCGCCAACTGAATGCTGAGTCGCTTCTGCAATATGTAAACCTTCTATTTTTACTGCAAGTGTTTCAGGCTTCAAACGATAGCCTTTGCACGATGGACATGCTTGCTCCGTCATGTATTTTGCCATTTGTTCACGTACATAATCCGAAGTTGAATCACGGAAACGTCGCTCAATATTACGAATAACCCCTTCAAATTCAATTGATTTATTATGCACACTGCCGTAATCACTTTCGTAATAAAAATAGATTTTTTCACTTCCAGAGCCGTATAAAATTTTATCCATCTGATCTTTTGGTATTTGTGAAACAGGTACGTCCATTGGTATTCCATAATGGGTGCAAACGGCTTTTAGCAGCTGCGGATAATACTGTGAGCTTGTTGGTTCCCATGCTGCGATTGCATGCTCCTCTAATGTCTTATCCCAATCTGGGATCAACAAGTCTAAATCCACTTCTTGTTTTGTTCCAAGACCATCACATGTAGGACAGGCTCCAAATGGACTGTTGAACGAAAACATACGCGGTTCTAATTCACCAATCGAGAAACCACATAGTGGGCAAGCATGATGCTGACTAAACAATAATTCCTCATGCTCCATCACATCTACCAGTACCTTCCCCTCCGCTAGGTTACAGGCTGCTTCAAGAGATTCAAATAGACGAGACGAAATCCCTTCTTTTAGAACGACACGGTCGATGACCACTTCGATATTATGTTTTTTGTTTTTATCCAGCTCAATTGAATCATCTAAATCCTGCATTTCGCCGTCTACCCGAACACGCACATATCCTTGTTTCTTCAAATCCTCCAGCAATTTAACATGCGCACCCTTGCGCCCGGATACAACAGGTGCTAATAATTGCATTTTTGTTCGGTCAGGATATTCTAATAATCGATCAACCATTTGCTCAATTGTTTGGGATGCAATTTCTGTACCATGATTTGGACAAATTGGTTTACCCACACGTGCAAATAAAAGACGTAAATAATCGTAAATTTCCGTAACCGTGCCCACCGTAGAACGCGGGTTTTTACTCGTAGTTTTTTGATCGATTGAAATTGCTGGAGACAAACCTTCAATCGAATCGACATCCGGCTTATCCATTTGCCCTAAAAATTGTCGTGCATAGGCAGAAAGAGATTCAACATAACGACGTTGGCCCTCTGCATAGATTGTGTCAAATGCTAAGGAAGACTTCCCCGACCCGGATAGGCCTGTTACAACTACAAGCTTATCCCGAGGAATAGTGACATTTATATTTTTCAAGTTATTCGAACGTGCGCCTTGCACGACGATTTCAGTATTTTTCACGATATATTATCCCTCTACCTTCAGTTCAAATATTGTATCTCTTAGTTCTGCTGCACGTTCAAAATCAAGCGCTTTTGCTGCTTCTTTCATTTCCACCTCAAGCGATGCAACAAGCTTTTCGATCTCGGCCTTTGTCATCTTCTTGCCCTTCGTCACTTTTGTAACGTAAGTCTCTTCTTCTTCGGCTGCTTGTGTTGCTCGAATCAATTCCGGGATTTTTTTCTGAATTGTCTTAGGTGTAATACCATGCTCTTTGTTATAAGCTTCTTGAATTGTTCGACGACGTTTCGTTTCATCAATGGCTTTTTTCATGGAATCCGTTATATTGTCTGCATACATAATTACGTGACCATTTGAATTTCGGGCAGCTCGTCCAATTGTTTGAATAAGCGAACGTTCGGAGCGTAAAAACCCTTCCTTATCAGCATCAAGAATGGCCACAAGAGAAACTTCAGGGATATCCAACCCTTCACGCAGCAGGTTAATTCCAACTAGTACATCGTAGGTTCCTCTGCGCAGCTCCCTTAAGATTTCAATTCGTTCCAATGTCTTTACCTCAGAATGCAGATACTCTACTTTAATCCCGAGTTCTTTTAAATAATCCGTTAAATCCTCGGACATTTTTTTCGTTAAGGTTGTAATTAATACGCGCTCTTGTTTTCTTACGCGGTCGTTAATTTCATCGATTAAATCATCAATTTGTCCCTCGATTGGTCGAACATCAATTGTTGGGTCCAATAAACCAGTTGGACGAATGATTTGTTCTACCATTTCCGGTGTATGTTCCAATTCATATGGACCTGGTGTTGCTGAAACATAAATTGCCTGGCTAATATGCTGTTGAAACTCTTCGAATCTTAACGGTCTATTATCTAATGCAGATGGTAAACGGAATCCATGATCGACTAATACGCTTTTTCGGGCTTGGTCTCCGTTAAACATTCCACGAATTTGAGGCAATGTTACGTGACTTTCATCCACTACTAACAGAAAATCCTTCGGGAAGTAATCAAGCAGCGTATAGGGTGTTGCACCTGCTTCTCTAAGCGTTAAATGGCGTGAATAATTTTCAATCCCTGAACAGAAGCCCATTTCGCGCATCATTTCTAAATCATAGTTTGTACGCTGTTCAAGACGCTGAGCTTCTAATAATTTATCTTCTGCACGGAATTTTTCTAATTGATGCTCCAGCTCTTGTTCAATATTTTCAATGGCTTTCAACATTTTTTCTTCACGCGTTACGAAGTGGGATGCCGGGAAAATTGCTACATGCTCACGGTCACCTAATATTTCGCCTGTTAGGGCATCCACTTCACGAATCCGATCTATCTCATCACCGAAAAATTCAACACGCAAACATTTTTCATCTCGGGATGCCGGGAAAATCTCCACGACATCTCCTCTTACCCGGAATGTCCCTCGAGTAAAATTGACATCATTCCGCTCATATTGTATATCTACTAGCTTTCGCAATAATTGATTTCGTTCCAATTCCATGCCTGTTCGAACGGATACAACCATTTCGCGATATTCTTCTGGATTCCCTAAACCATAAATACAAGACACAGAGGCAATGATAATCACATCATCTCTTTCGAATAGTGACGATGTGGCTGAGTGTCTTAGCTTGTCAATTTCGTCATTTATACTGGAATCCTTTTCGATGTATGTATCTGTTTGTGGTACATACGCTTCTGGCTGAAAGTAATCGTAGTAACTAACAAAATATTCTACGGCATTGTTGGGGAAAAACTGCTTAAATTCACTATATAGCTGACCTGCTAATGTTTTGTTATGGGCAATTACTAGCGTTGGTTTTTTTACTTCTTTTATAACATTGGAAATGGTAAAGGTTTTCCCTGTACCAGTCGCTCCGAGTAGCGTTTGGTGGCGTTTTCCCTCTTGCACGCCTTTTACCAGCTCTTGTATGGCATTCGGCTGATCACCACTCGGTTTATAGGCAGATTGTAAATCAAAAGTGGCCATTTTGTTCGTCCTTCCATCCAAATCTTGTATATTCATTTTAGCATATCTAGTTTCAAATTACGAGAAATATGCGAACGTACGTTTTTAAAATTGTCATTCTTTCTATTAAGCCTGCTCCTTCTAATATTTTCTAATTTGAAGCATTTAAAACATCAGAATAGGAAATAGGTTCTTGTATAGTTGTCTTTTCCGTACTTTTCAAATTTTCAAACACAAAAAGTCGCTATCAGTTTCAATCTCATCTGTGAGAATGTACTGTTATAGCGACTTTTTAAATAATATTTTCATCTACATTACCGAATCTTGCTCTTCCATTTCTTGAGTTTCCTGCAATTCACTTAGCTCTTTTGTGTACTCATAAAAGGCAGTTTTGTTTCTTTCATCCAATGCACTATCGATGAGATCTTTTAGCTGTTCAATTCTTTGTAATCTTTGCATACGGTTCAAAAACAAGTCCAAATAAATGTCATTCAATAACTTTTCAGATTCATTTGCATGTTGATAGTGCCCAACTGCCTTAAGAAAATCTGTGTACGAATAATATTTATCCATCGATATCACCCCGATTCCCTTTTTTCTATTATAAAAAATCAATTATCAATTTGCAATATTTTCTGAAAAATAGATATATTTTTTCATTAGTAAAGGAAAAAATGCCTACCTTCCTGCGTCAGGTCTTTATTTTACTTTTTACCTCATTAAAATA
>DAMDNS010000029.1:0-11745 GCA_032083605.1 Ureibacillus sp. | reverse complement strand
TATTAAGTAAGTTGGCTCGTCAAGCATTTTCGGAAGTTCAAGCAATGTCTATAGCCAAAAATGGTATTGAGGATTGTTTCTATGTAATGACAAATTAATCAATAGGGGTGTATAAAATGGTTTTGAAAAATGTAGGGGATGCAACTAAATCATGGACAACTAGAGTTGAAGCGAAAAAAGCAAGAATTGAGCGTGTAAAGGGATTAGTGGACGGGGTGGTTATTCCGACTAATCGTATCGTAGAGGTATTAGAACAATTAATAAAGTCCGGCGATCGTGTTGTGCTGGAGGGGAATAACCAGAAGCAAGCCTCTTTTTTATCGCAGTCATTAGTACAGATTGATCCAAAAAAGGTGCATGATTTGCATATGATTATGTCCAGTATTTCAAGACCGGAACATTTAGACGTTTTTGAATATGGAATCGCAAGAAAAATTGATTTTTCCTATGCTGGTCCACAGAGCCTTCGAATTGCGCAGATGATTGAAGATGGGAAAATCGAGCTTGGAGATTTGCATACTTATATCGAATTATATGGCAGATTATTTATCGATTTAATACCAAATGTAGCATTGGTTGCAGCAGATAAGGCAGATAGCGATGGAAACCTATACACTGGTCCGAATACTGAAGAAACTCCAACATTAGTAGAAGCAGCTGCTTTCCGTGATGGCATCGTCATTGCTCAAGTAAACGAAATCGTGGATGAATTGCCTCGTGTAGACATTCCGAGTTCGTGGGTGGATTTCATTGTTGTTGCAGATAAGCCATACGAGCTTGAACCATTGTTTACAAGGGATCCGAGACATATTACAGATATTCAAATTTTACAGGCAATGATGATTATTCGTGGAATTTATGAAAAACACGGTGTGAAGTCATTAAACCATGGTATCGGCTTTAATACTGCAGCAGTTGAATTATTGCTGCCTACTTATGCTGAATCATTGGGACTTAAAGGGAAAATCTGTACCAACTGGGTTCTGAATCCTCACCCAACGCTGATCCCTGCAATCGAATCCGGCTGGGTTGATAGTGTATATTGCTTCGGCGGCGAGCTTGGAATGGAAAAATATGTAGAAGCAAGAAGAGATATCTTCTTTACCGGGAAAGATGGCAGCTTGCGTTCAAATCGAACTCTGGCTCAATTGGCTGGGCAATATGCAGTGGATTTATTTATCGGTTCTACTTTGCAAATGGATGCGTTAGGTAACTCATCTACAGTAACACGAGGTCGTGTTGCTGGATATGGCGGAGCACCAAATATGGGGCATAACCCAGGTGGACGCCGACATTCCACAGATGCATGGTTTAATTTGAAGACTTCCGACGATCCATTAGCACGTGGAAAAAAATTGGTAGTCCAAGTCGCTGAAACTTTCCAAGAGGCAAATAAGCCGGTATTTGTGGAATCACTTGATGCTATCAATGTAAAAGACCAAGCAAAATTAGCTGTCGCACCTGTGATGATTTATGGAGAAGATGTCACACATATCGTAACCGAAGAGGGAATCGCTTATCTCTATAAATCCGATAGCATCTCTGAAAGAAGAGAAATGATTGCCTCTATAGCTGGTATTACACCAATTGGCATGGAGCATAATCCAAAAGCTACAGAACGTTTACGAGAAAAAGGAATGATTGCACTACCGGAGGATTTGGGCATACGTCGTTCAGATGCAAAACGATCTCTACTGGCAGCCAAAAATATAGATGAACTTGTTCAATGGTCAGGTGGTTTGTATAATCCGCCTGCAAAATTCCGTAGCTGGTAATTTGAAGGGGGAGAGGACATTGCAGGATGCACATATTTTTTCATCTACTTTAGCAGATTTAGCAGTTGCCTCACTTATTGAAGAAGTTTCGCTAACTCCAAAGCCAGGACTAGTCGACCAAAATGACCAAGGCTCACATGATGATCTGACTTTTGGAATGATGGTGAACTCAGCTAAATGTCTTCATGAGACCTTTTACGAAATGGCAATGGTAGCCTTTGGAGAAAAGCCATCCCAGTATTTACGCGAACAAATAGGAGAGATTGGACGTAGTGGGGAAAGCACGATGTATCAAGTGACAAATGGCGTAAATACACATAAAGGTGCAATCTGGTCATTAGGATTATTAACGGCTGCAGCAGCTATTCATAGAGGGGAAAGTGATGAAATAGCACTTTGTTTTACCGCAGGAGAGATTGCCAGATTCGAGGACCCCTTTATCCCACCTAGTTTAACAAATGGGATAAAGGCGGTTAATAAATACGGCGTAAATGGTGCAAAGGTAGAAGCTCAATTAGCATTCCCCCATATTCGCACAATTAGCTTGCCGATTTTTAAGTCCTCACTCAATCAGTTTGACTATGAAACGGCGAAGTTTTATTCATTTTTAGCGCTAATGGTGAATTTAGATGACACCTGTCTATTGCATCGAGGTGGCTTAGATGGGTTAGGTTACGCGAAGCAGTATGCAGCTAACATTTTGGAAAACGGCCATTTGGATGAACTTAAATCCATGAATGAGGAATTTATAAAACGGCGCTTATCTCCAGGAGGAAGTGCGGATTTACTGGCTGCCACTATTTATCTATTTAAAATTTGCCAGATGAAATCATCGTTTAATAGGGAGTTTGCAACAATTCATTAATCAAAGGGGAGAGATATTTGTGGAAAAATTAATCTATTCATTTCCAGCATCAAAGACAATTGAACAGCCAGCACATGTAGGGGTTGTGGGATCTGGTGATTTAGAAATTTTAGTTGAGCCGTCCAATGATAACAAAACAGTATTCGAAATTCGTACAGGTATTACAGGCTTCCAAGATACATGGAAAAAAGTGATTGAACGGTTTGTTAGTCAAAATGATATTTCGGCACTTATAAGAATTAATGATTTTGGCGCAACACCTGGAGTTGTATCAATCCGATTAGCACAAGCAGTGGAGGTGAGCACAAATGGCGCAAATCATAACTGAGAGTTTAGTAGAAAGCTTGGCACGCGAAAGAGCATTTCAATTATTGGATAAGGGGAGTGCTTATGAAATTCTCGGCCCCTTTGATGGGTTAGAGTCCCCTCATTTAGCAGCTCAAAACATTGTGCCGCAATTTGATGATGGCATGATTATTGTAAGAGGTACGCTAAATGGACAGCAGACGGTTATCATCTCCATTGAAGGAAACTTCCAAGGCGGGGGTATTGGGGAGGTTTCGGGTGCGAAATTAGCAGGCACATTAGAAAAGGTGCTTAAAGAATGCGAAAATGGAAATAAGATCTATCCAGTAATTATTTATGATACGGGCGGTGTACGTCTTCAGGAAGCAAACTATGGCTTATTGTCCATTGCGGAAATTAGTGCGGCAATTGTTGCGTTACGCGAATTTGTCCCTGTTATTGGCATTATCCCTGGTAAGGTTGGATCCTTTGGCGGCATGTCCTTAACTGCCGGATTATGCAGTGCATTAATCATGACACGTGAAGGTCGACTAGGAATGAATGGACCAGAGGTTGTTCAGCAGGAAGCGGGCATCAGGGAGCTTGACTCACGAAACAAGCAATTAATCTGGAAAATGATTGGTGGAGCAATTCGAAACGAATCAGGGCTTGCTGATATTTTAGTGGAAGATGATATTCCAAATTATCAACATGCAATCCAAAGTATTTGGGATGGTGAGATTGAGCTACAACACCGTACAAAAAATGTAGATCATTACTTATCATTATTTAAGTCTTTAGAGATTGAAGAGAAAATCACGCCAGAACAAGCAAGAGAGTATTTAAATGCAAAAACAGAATCAATACAAATGGATTTACCTGCTCCAACCGAAGATGTAAAAAGTACGGGCCGAAAATGGTTTGACGTGTTGGCTAACGGTCAGCCTTCCATTAGTGAAGTTCCATCGGTATTGGTTGCCGATACAGCCATCTCCGGAGTAAATGCTCGAATAATAGCTGTAGTCCCAAACCCTGAGAGCAAATATTACCGTGCACGTAAAGGCGAAATTGGATTACTAGAGGGATGGACGATTGCAAAACATGTACGCCAGGCAATCGAAGAAGATAGAGACGCAACAGAAAAACGTTTAATAGTTCCTATAGTGGATGTTCCTAGCCAGGCATTTGGCTATCACGAGGAATTATTCGGCATCTATCTTTCTTGCTCAGCCGCTGTAGATGCTTACGCAACAGCTAGATTAGCAGGTCACCCAATTGTTGCTGCATTAGTAGGTAATGCGATTTCCGGTGCATTTTTGTCTCACGGCATGCAAGCGAATCGTCTAATAGCTCTAAATGATGACGGAGTAAATGTCCATGTAATGTCAAAGAAATCAGCTGCAATTATAACGCAAAGAACCATTGAAGAGTTGGATGAGGCTGCAAAAGAAGTACCTTCTATGGCTTATGATATTCAATCATTTGAGAAATTAGGTGCCCTTTACAGATTGCTTGGAGGGGTAAATGCGAAAGAGCCAAATTCAGAAGATAAGGATATTTTGGTTAATGCAATTACCGATGCATATTCCGATATTAAAGATAGAAATGACCGAGACTTATCAAGTCGATTAAAATCGGAAATCGCTCAGTCTTCTGGTAGAAAAGCTTCTATTCAGGTTCGTGAAATGATTGATAAACAATGGAAATAAAGGTACATGATATTGTGCAATTTGAAACGATCAATCATATTGAAACTTCAATCAAACTCCCGGATTGGGTAAAAGATGCACCTGCATCTCAAAATTTTGGCGTGGTCAGAAGAATGCCGATCACGAACAAAACCGTTCCAATTGGGTTACGGGGAGATACGAGAGAAAAGCGATTTGGGGCATTTATTCAAGAAAGCAATATCATAGAGCTGATTACTCCTGATTCGTTAGTGGGCCGTATCGACCAGTTCGATGATCGATTATATTTTTCCGCTTTAAACACCATCAAGGAAGAATTTGAAAAGGACAAATTGATATGGGGACCAACTGGAAGTGTGGGATTTGAGATTGCCACTTCCATCCCGGTAACAACGACTAATAGTGATATTGACATTTGCCTTTATTTAGAACAAATAGATACAGAATTGTTGGAAAAAATAGGGGGATTTTTAGAAAGCTTGGATCGACGTATTGATGTTCAAGTAGAGATTCCATTTATTGGGGCATTTATACTTAATGATTATTTAAAAAATAGGGATGCTGGTTTTATAGTAAAAACGAAGTTCGGTCCCCATTTATGTATGATTGTAAACAATCAAATCAAGCTAGGGGTTAACAGTTAAATAGTGTTAATACATTCATTAAGAGAGGTGCTGCCTGAATAGCACCTCTTTTTTATATGAAAAATCATGGTTTTCCTATAAAGTAAGTAATGTGTTGTAAACGAATAGGGTAGCTACTTTTCTGGCTAGACTATGATGAGGCCTTACAGAAAAGAGAAGAATAAGTGGAGGTAGTAGTGATCAATAACAACATAACGGAAAGTGAATTTCAAGAAATTATTCGCAGAAGAAGTAACGGATTGATAGACTTCCAACAATTTTTAATTGAATTGTCCCAAAGAGGTATTAATGAATACAAAATAGATGTTGCTACAGGGCAAGCAACCTATAAAGGGGAATATTCAGAGTTTAAAACAGATGGCCAAATTTCCTTGAATATCTCAGATAAATTTCATAGAAATAAGGTACAGGAGGCAATCGCCAACATCTCTCTACCTTTCTTAGATTTCTTAAAAGAGATTGCAGATGCAGGAATTGTCGCTTATCGAGTGGATATACAAGAGAAAAAGATTATTTATATGGGCATTGGAGAAGAAGAAATTGAAGAACAACTTAAAATCTAATAATCAAGTTTCAAATCAAGCCAATGAACAATATGTAGAGGAGCTTATAAAAATTTACTCCGGGCATATCGATTCGGACTACGCTAGTTGGTCAAAAAATTATATGAGGAATCAGTTTGAGTTTTTGGGGATTCGAACACCTCTCCGTCGGAAGCTAACAAAACAGTTTTTCAAGGATTTTGGTGTACCGGCAAAAGAAAATCTGCAAAACGTTATTTTTATATTATGGGAGCATCCGCAAAGAGAGTATCAAAAGGCGGCACTGGATCTACTTGAAAAAGTAAAAAAGACGCTAACTCCTGATGATATGCCCTGGTTAAGCTCTTTAATACTGAAAAAGTCGTGGTGGGATACAGTCGACGTGCTTTCACCGCATATAATGGGCCACCTGTTTAAAGCTTATCCAGAGCTGCTTTCGCAATATGCAGACCGGTGGATTAAGGATGATAATTTTTGGCTGCAAAGAACGGCGATACTTTATCAGCTCCAATATAAGCATACAACCGATGAAGAACGATTGTTTCAATACATTCTCTATAGGGCGGATAGTGAGGAATTCTTTGTTCAAAAAGCGATTGGGTGGGTGCTGCGGGAATATGCAAAAACGAATCCTTCGAAAGTGAAAGAGTTTGTTGCTTCTAGCCAGTTAAAGCCGCTTAGTAAACGTGAGGCATTGAAAAATTTATAAGCTTATTGATAGTGAGTCTTGAAATGAAAATTGAAGTAAAGAAAGGGTAAAAGATGACCTTACAGCAATTAAAATATGTGATAGAAGTCGCCAGAAGCCGTTCGATTAACAAAGCGGCACAAAGGCTGTTCATTAGTCAGCCAAGCCTTTCCAATGCATTAAAAGAGCTGGAGGAGGAAGTGGGGATAACGATATTTTTGCGATCCAATAAGGGGATCATAATTACGCCTGAAGGATCGGAGTTCTTGGGTTACGCTAGGCAAGTAGTTGAACAGGCAGAACTTCTTGAAAATCGCTATACCAATACAAGTACACAGCAGCAGCATTTTTCTGTCTCTGCCCAGCACTATGCATTTGCAGTCAGTGCCTTTGTACGTCTATTAAAAGATTATGACATAGAGGAATACGAGTTTAGTTTAAGAGAAACAAAGACTTATGAAATCATTGAGGATGTCAAAAATTTGAGAAGCGAAATTGGTATTTTATATGTCAATGAATTTAATAAAAAGGTCATTCACAAGTTTTTAAGAGAAGGAAATTTACAATTCCATGAGTTATTTACAGCAAAGCCGCATGTTTTTATTAGCTCGGCAAATCCGCTCTCTAAAATGGATTTCGTAACTTTGGCTGATTTAGATCCCTATCCATATCTTTCCTATGAACAGGGAGATTATAATTCATTCTACTTTTCGGAGGAGATTCTTAGTACGCTTTCAAGGCCGAAAAATATCCGGGTTACGGATCGCGCCACTCTATTTAACTTACTGATTGGGTTAAATGGTTATACCATTTCAACGGGTGTTATTAGTCATAAGTTAAATAGTAAAGACATTATAGCTGTTCCTTTACAGGTGGATGAGCAAATCCATGTTGGGTATATTACGCATAAAAATGTCGCAAATAGTACGTTGGCCAACACTTATATTCAATATCTAAAAGAATCCATTGAAGAAGAATTACACTAGTTATAGTTAAAAGCTATAGCAAGGAATAGCTTTTATATGTTACGTTATAATGATTTCCCTATGCTACACTAGCCTTAGATTAAGAGAAGAGATTTTATCAAAAGGAAAGAGGGAGATCAGTTATGACAAAAACACTTATAATAGCTCCATTTAGAGCGGATCACGTAGGAAGTTTATTACGCCCGGAGAGAATCCATAACGCAAGAAAGGATTTCCGAGACGGCATCATTACTGCTCAAGAACTACATGCAATCGAAACAGAAGAAATTAAAAAAATCGTTGATAAGCAAATCGAAGTTGGACTTCAAGCTGTGACGGATGGTGAATTCCGTCGAAGATTTTGGCATACGGATTTTCTTGAACATCTAAATGGCGTAGAGGGATACGTTCCAGAATCAGGTTTTGCATTCAAAGGCGAGGAAACGGAAAAGTACGATGTTCGTGTTATCGGTAAAATTTCGTTTAATCCAGATCACCCACATATCAAAGATTTTATCGAATTTAAAGAAATTGTCGGTGACCGTGCTGTTGCAAAACAAACAATCCCAAGTCCAAACCAATTATTTAACGCGGGTATTCGTAATCTAGAGATTTACCCGGACATTGAAGAATACACAAATGATGTTATCCAGACATACCGTGATGCCATCAAGGCCTTCTATGATGCAGGGTGCCGTTATTTACAGCTGGATGATGTGTATATTGCTGGTTTGAACGCTCCTGAGATTCCATTTAATGATAGCGGCTATTCTCGTGAAGAGTTAATCGACTTGGCTCTTCGTGTTGTGAATGGAGTACTGGAAGATAAACCAGAGGATCTAATTGTAACTACTCACCTTTGTCGTGGGAACTACCGCTCTAAGTGGGCATTTGAAGGAAGTTATGCGAAAATTGCGCCAACATTATTCGCAAAAGAAAAAGTAAACGGATTTTTCCTGGAATATGATGATGACCGTTCAGGTGATTTTGAACCGTTGGACTATATTCCGAATGGTGGAGCACAAGTGGTGCTGGGAGTGTTCACATCAAAACATGGTGAATTAGAAGTGAAGGAAAATATTAAAGCACGTATTGAAGAGGCAACAAAATATGTGCCATTAGAGCAGTTATGCATCAGTCCACAATGTGGATTTGCTTCTACGCATCACGGCAATATCCTGACTGAGGACGAGCAATGGGCGAAGCTGCAGTATATTGTAGATATTTCGAAAGAGATTTGGGGATAATATACCTTAACAAGTGGCTGCATTAGAAACTAAAATAACATAGATAAAAAATCCATTTTGATTAATTCTTTTTCAAAATGGATTTTTTAACGGATGAGTGCAACTAAGGCTAATCGCTAAAATGCTTGGCGATTAGCCTGATTTTCTAAAATCCTCCAAAACGATACCTCTAAAAGGAAGGGGGTGTCACGGAGAAGAGAATACTGACTGGCTCATCAGTTGGGTTACGCCACAAATGCAGGGCTTGCGCGGGAATTTTTACGCTATCCCCGGTCATTAAGGTATATTCATCGCCTAAAAGCGATAAATGTATGGGTCCTTTTAACACAAAAGCGACCTCTTCTCCTTTATGAGACATCGGTGTTTCAGATGAGCACGTACCTGGATTTAAATGCATGATTGCAGTTGCTAACTGGCTTGTAAAGTCAGGGGAGATTAATTCGTATTCTAAACCATCAATCGTAATCTGCTTGCGCGCTGCACTTCTTACCACAAGCTCTCTTGTATCCACTTCATCCATTAAAAATGTAAATACCGGCACATCCAATACCTTGGCAAGTGATTTTAATGTCTGGATTGAAGGATTGGAATGTCCTTTTTCAATCTGGCTAAGCATAGATGGGGTGATGTCTGCCTGCTTAGCTAATTCTCTTAGCGATAGCCCCAAATTCTTTCGAAATTGTTCAACCTTTACTCCAACAAATGATTGACTCATTCTTACCTCCGTTGAATTGATGAAAAATTCAAATTTTTATTGCGAATATTTCCAATTAAGTGTTAAATTAAATTTAACATATTAAGCTTAATTTAACAATCCGGAGGTGGAATTGTGATTTCATTTATTTTAATGACTTTATTTGTTGTGATGAGTCCTGGCGTAGATACAGCTTTGATTACAAAGCGAACAATATCAGGAGGCAAGAAGGATGGCTTACTCATGGCTTTGGGAATTACGGCTGGTTCACTTGGCCATACACTTGCTGCAACGCTGGGGTTATCAGCTCTAGTCCTTAAATCGGCAGTTGCTTTTTCTATTTTAAAGTGGGTAGGAGCCATCTATTTAATCTATTTAGGGGTTCAATCGCTAATTACGCGTAAACGCTCTGACTCTGAGACAGAAACTCATCGTATTTCGAAAGGCTCTCCATTTAAAGAAGGCTTTTTATCGAACCTGCTTAATCCAAAGGTGGCTATTTTCTTCATCACGTTTCTGCCTCAATTTGTTAGCTCACAAGAGAATGCAATGGCAGAATTTTTTGTTATGGGAAGCTTTTATGCGGTATTATCCATCCTTTGGTTTGTCTTCTACGTTTTTTGTTTAACATATATCCGAGAGTGGCTAATGTCGGCGACTGTTCAAAACTATATGGAAAAACTAACTGGAATCGTGCTCATTGGTTTCGGTATAAAGCTGCTGCTTACGCAGAATGAATCATAAAAATTATCTTTTGGGGTATTTGAGGTGATTAAATGGAATTTCATCTTTTAGGCGACGAAAATGAAAAAGTAGTAATTGAGGTGTTAACCAGAACACATCCTGACACCACTGATTATTGGGATATTAATTGGATCGATACAAATATTAAAGTGGAGATTCCTGGGTATTTGGCCAATTTTCCTGCTTCACTCAGAACAGACGAATTAAGCGATTTTGTACAACAACTAAATTTAATGAATCGTGATTTAAAAGGAAAAGCCGATTTAGATAATATGGATAGCTATATTCATTTTGAATGCGAGATGGACCATTTCGGAAAAATTAAATGGACGGGGCAAACTTGTTTTCCGGCGGGGTACGGAGCTGTATTGAAGTTTGAATTTCATTCTGACCAGTCGTATTTAGAAAGATTAATCAAGGAGCTGGATGCGATATTGGATGTTTTTCCTGTAATCGGAAATCCATAGAGAAAAACAAGTGAATATTTCATATAAGAGGGCGTTAATTCGAGAAGGATTAGGGCTCTTTTTGGTTGAAGTTATTTAACTAAAGGAGGGAATCCCATGTTTCCAAGAGCGACGGCATTAGGAATTATTAGCAAAGGCGACTCGATTTTATTGGAGGAACAGGTAGGAAAACATTCCAATGGAGAGGGGCTATACTACCGTCCAATCGGAGGTACTATCGAGCTTGGAGAAAGGTCAGATGAAACCTTGGTAAGGGAATTTAAAGAGGAATTAGGTACTGAGATTGTTATAAAACGTTACATGTCTTGCATAGAAAACATCTTTAAGATTGATGGCAGGATAGGTCATGAAATAACACAAGTATATTTAGCGGAGTTTAAAGATAAAAGTTTTTATCAGAAAGCAGTTTTAAGCGTTGTAGAAGGGGAGAAAACAACGGTTGCTAAGTGGGTTCGAATAGAGGATTTCTTGGTTAGGGACAAGGTGCTATATCCCAATGGGTTAATTGATTTACTAATATTATCGTATAGCATTCAAAACCAGAGTATAGAGTGAGAAAATTGCTGGGGATTAAATAGAGTCTTAATCTTTAGGGTTTGTCGTGTGACAAAGAAGGCTTAACTTCTAAATAACCTTTTTGGTTGTCGATCAATATTTAACAATTAATGGACCTTTAGCGTAAAAAAAGGAGCTGGGTAAAATGCAAGTATGGCAGGGTTCTTCAGGGGTGTGTATCAATGAAAATGGTGAGCTTTTAATGGTTTTGCAAGGGAAGCCTGATGAAAAGAAAACGTGGTCCATTCCATCGGGGGGAAGGGAAAGTAACGAAACCTTTGAGGAGTGCATTATCAGGGAAGTCAAGGAAGAAACAGGATATAAGGTGGAAATAATAAAAGCATTGCAAGTAAAAAAGGGATGCTATGTAGAGGTGAATATTGCCTTTGAAGCGCGGTACTTTTTGGTGAAAATGGTGGGCGGTACGAAAACAATACAGGACCCTGATAATTTGATCTATGATATCGCCTGGTATTCACTCAATGAGATACAAGGTTTAGAGCTGACTTTCCCCGAGGATCGGGAATTATTAATGGAGTACATAATGGAATATAGATAGCTGCCATCAAGATAGCGTTGTGAGTTT
>DAMDNS010000028.1:0-11796 GCA_032083605.1 Ureibacillus sp. | reverse complement strand
TTTGAAATCAAATAAAATGTTTTTTTCTGTCAAGATAATTATTGGAAAAAAGTAGAAATGATTAATAATACTAATTTATAATGGATGTAATTTACGTGAAAGGTGTGATGAACATGATTAAAAATGAAAAAGTGATTGAAAAGTAAGGTTGGCTACTCTCTTTTCAATCCACGAAAATTGAGAATTTATAAATAATTGAAAAGAGGACAAGTATGTATACAGATAACGATTTAACAATCCGACCTATAAAAGAAAGTGATTTGGAACGACTCTGGGTTCTTATATATAAAGACGAACAGCCTGAATGGAAAAAATGGGACGCCCCCTACTATCCACATCATACAATGTCCTTTGAGGAATTTTTGCCAAAAGGACGTACTTTTATAGATAGCGATAAAATTTGGGCTATTGAGATGAACGGAAGCGTTCGAGGTATTGTTTCCTATTACTGGGAGCATGAGCCTTCCAGGTGGCTGGAGATGGGCATTGTGTTCCATGAACCCACTTCCTGGGGTAAGGGCCTTGGCACCCGTGCCATGAAATTGTGGATAAATCATTTATTTTCAACAATGCCCCTTATTAGAGTAGGCTATACAACATGGTCCGGGAACGAACGCATGATTCGGGTTGGCGAAAAGCTCGAAATGACATTAGAAGCACGCATTCGCAAGGTACGATTCTACAATGGACAATATTACGACTCAATCCGAATGGGGCTATTGCGTGAAGAATGGGAAAACCTGAATAGATAGTACGTTAAAGAGCTGGTCTTGGTTGGCCAGCTCTTTATTGTCCAAAACATTAACCATTACGAAATCTCACTTCAAAATATAGTTATATAACAATCATGACTTAAAATTTACGATAAAAGAAAATCTCCCTTAAAAGAGAATTAATACCCCATATTCAACAAAAGATGTGTGGGTTTTTTGTAAATATTTATGAAAACGTCATCAATATGAACAATATGTGAAATGTTTCACTAGCTATTTTATTTTCATAATTTTAGGTGTACAATGGATTCAAGTTGATATATAACAATTATGAAAACAAACTAAAATACATTAGTTTGTTATATAACAACAATTAATTAAAATTAAAATGGAGGATATCCTAATATGTGGGTAATCACTGTCTTTGAGAAAAATACGTATCGTATGTTCGAGTTTGAAAACGAAATGGAAGCAAGTCAAGCCCTCAAGGGATTAAAAGGCTCCGCCATTTTATCGTTTACGAAATAATAATCCTCATCCTTTCTAGTTTAACTTTAAATTGCAACTGTCTTTGAAAATAAAATAAAACAAATTTTAGGAGGCGACCCGACATGTGGGTAGTAACAATTTTTGAGGAAAAAACTTATCGTATTTTTGAATTTGACACAAAAGAAGAAGCGATGATGGTATTAAACGACATCGCATCCCCTGCTATTCTTTCTTATACAAAACTAACTTTAGTCGCTTAATTAATAATAATAGTCATAGAGGCTGGGACTACAGGATCCGACCGTGCCCGCGGAAAGCCTACCCGAAACGAAAATCAATTTTTGCGCACACCCAAAAAAACCATTTCACTCGAGAAAATGGTTTTTTTGGGTTTTGTGCCAGCTTCTAATTCAGGCGCTGAAAATTCTGAATATTAATATAACTATATTGACAATTTCCAAAAATTGTTGCATATTAGATTCAATATGAAACAGCATAACGAAGACTACTATGTAAAACCCTATTGGTAAGAGAGCGATGTTCTCCGGCTGCAAGACATCGTACAAAAAGGATTACAGAACCTACTTCGCTAGCCTCTAGCAAAACTAGACGCAGACTCAAGCGTTATGAGTACAAGTGGGAAATGCTTTGCATTCCAATCTAGGTGGTACCACGGAAAAGTTGCCTTTTTCGTCCTAATTTATAGGACGAAAAGGGCTTTTTATTTTCTTCATTTAACTATCTCGAAAGACTTTGATTTATTTCGTAGATACAATAACCGTATTTGTTACTAGGAGGAATTTACGTGGAAAAGAAACGTATAGTTGTCAAAATCGGCAGTAGCTCCCTCACCAACGCCAAAGGAGAAATTGATCGTGACAAGCTTCAAGATCATATTTCTGCACTCGCTACCCTAAAGCATCAGGGCCACGATGTCTTGCTAGTTTCATCTGGTGCAGTGGCAGCAGGATTCCGTAGACTGGGCTATCCAAATCGGCCTGTGACTTTAAAAGGTAAACAAGCTGCAGCTGCGGTTGGCCAAAGTTTACTCATTCAATATTACTCTGAGTTTTTTAACAAACACCATATCAAAGCAGCACAGATTTTACTTACTCGTACCGATTTTTCAAAAAAGGAACGCTATCGCAATGCCTATGCAACCTTTACAGAACTTCTTGAACGAAATATCATCCCTATCATCAATGAAAATGATACAGTTTCCATTTCAGAATTGACATTTGGTGACAACGATATGCTTTCAGCTTTGGTGAGTGGCTTGATCCATGCAGACCACCTCATCATTCTAACGGATATCAATGGCTTGTATGATCATAATCCAAACGACCCAAGTGCCAAACAAATTCATTATTTATCATCTATAACAGAGGATTCGTTAAAAATCGCTTCTGGAACAGGTTCAAGGGTTGGCACTGGCGGCATGCAATCCAAATTATTGGCAGCACGCACCGCCCTTAAATCTGGCGTCAAGGTTTTCATTGGAAATGGCACAGGGGCAAATAAGTTAGTTGACATACTTAAAGGACATGGTGATGGCACTTACATCGGAGACGGTGAGCACAATACCCTCCCGACTCCAAAACAATGGATCTCGTTTACAGAGGTTTCTGGAAAGCTCTACATCGATAAAGGCGCAGCAGAAGCAATTTTATCAAAAGGAAAAAGCCTTCTGCCTGCTGGGGTTTATAAGCTTGAAGGTGTCTTTTGTAAAGGGGATGTTGTAGAGGTTTATAGTGATTCTGAATTGTTGGGACGCGGTGAGGTCCTTTATTCGAGTGATGAATTGCTGCTAGCTTTAGGTAAAAGAACAAATGAAATTGTCACCCCTTCCATCGAGGTCATTCACCGTGATAAGTGGGTTCGAATCTAGAAAGCATTAAAAATACACTGTATTGGTTGAGGAGGAATCAAAATGTCTAAAATCACAACTGAAAGTGAAGTCCGTGCAAAAGGAAAACTTGCCAAAAAAGCCAGCTTCAAGCTAAACATGAAATCAACATTTGAAAAAAATGAAGCATTGGAAAAAGTTGCAAAACAGCTAGTCATCGATCAAACTATTATTCTTGAAGAAAATAAAAAGGATTTACAAACAGGAAAAGATAATGGACTTTCAGAATCCATTTTAGACCGAATAATGTTAAATGAAGCTCGTATCCAAGGAATGGCTGATGGAATTCTACAGCTCATCGAATTAGAAGATCCTGTTGGAGAACTTCTTGAATCCACACAGAAGGAAAATGGACTTCAAATAGAGAAACGCAGAGTTCCGATTGGTGTGATTGGAATGATTTACGAAGCGCGGCCAAATGTAACAATTGACGCTGCTACCCTTAGTTTAAAAACAGGAAATGCCGTAGTTTTGCGTGGAAGCTCGTCAGCCAAATACTCAAATAAAGCGCTGGTCCAAACAATCCATCGTGCACTGGAGCAAACTTCCCTGCCGATGGACTCGGTTCAGCTAATCGAAGATACGAGCCACGAGACGGCAAAGGAGCTCTTTCATCTAAAAGAATATCTTGATGTACTAATCCCTCGTGGAGGAAAAGGACTTATTGATTTAGTTGTCAAAGAAGCTTCTGTTCCTGTACTGGAAACAGGGGCTGGCAATTGTCATATCTATGTGGATACCGATGCCAATTATGAAATGGCTTTAAAAATCGTTCTAAACGCAAAAACTCAGCGTCCTTCTGTTTGCAATGCTGCTGAAAGTTTACTAATCCATCATAATTGGTTCATTCAGTATGGGAAGCAATTTTTACAGCAGTTACAGCAAGCCAATATAAGCATTATTGGTGACGAACATATTTGTGAAGTGCTCCCTGCTGCAACTATTGCAACTGATGATGATTATGCAACAGAATTTTTAAGCTTGACGCTCAGTGTAAAGGTCGTAGAAAATGTCTACGAGGCAATTGATCATATTAACATCTATGGTACTCACCACTCCGAATCCATTATCACCGAAGATTCACTGGCAGCTCAAACTTTTTTAACATGTGTGGATGCAGCTGCTGTCTATCATAATGCTTCGACTCGTTTTACAGACGGCTTTGAGTATGGGTATGGTGCGGAAATCGGGATTAGTACACAGAAGCTTCATGCCCGTGGACCAATGGGCTTACCTGCATTAACCTCTACAAAATATTTCATTTACGGGGATGGACAAATAAGAGAATAAACAAAAGGCACTTTAAACTCCAATCTTGTTTAAAGTGCCTATTTTTATTGGAAGAAAAATAATATTGTACTTAATAGAACTATAAGAAGTGCCCAATCACTAATTATATACCTCAAAAAAAGCGGCTGTTTCTGCAAAATATATTTAATTACATAATCGATCCCTAAAAATATAATTAGATATGAAGCAATCATTCCTATATGCAGGGATCCGTTTTTTGACTGCAAATAATTCAACAATAAAATCCCACTAAATTTGGTGATGAAACTTAAAAAAGTATAGGGTTTTTCATTTTCTTCCTTAAATTCTTTTAATTTTCTCTTTTCCTTTTTTTCAAGAACGATTGAAATTACCAGGAATAGGACAATCAAGGTCCAAAAAATTACTTTTTTAGTGGTTGACCATTTTTCGCCATAATTGATTTCATAGGCTAAAGTATTAAACGCCGACCATTCTTTTTTCGTCAGCTCATATTTCATTTTTGCTTGGGGGTCAATGATGAACATTGATTGATTGGTATTTAATTTTAAGTAGAGTTTATCGCCATTTGAAAAATGAAATTGATAATCGAATATAGAATATTCATCATAGATTGTTCCGTACCATGGGACCGCCTTGCTTTTTGCTGCCTGTAGAATATCCAGGATTTCATCAAAATAGTCGTGTTCAGTTGTTGATTTCTTTAATGGGTAAAAAATGGAGTCTATGTTCAAGTTTCTTTCCGGATTCATATTTTTTAATATTGTTACTTTTTCAATAGTGGTATGTTCGTCTATATCTCCAAATGGTGTTGCTGCTTGCTCCCTTTCAGGTAACGAAACATTATTAATAGTTGAAACCAGAAACAGAGCAAGCAAGCATACAGTTACTAATACAATTCGGTAGGACCAATTTGTGCTTTTCATATCTTTTTCTAGTTTCAGCCGAATAATTTGTTTTGTTTTTTCCTTGCTGGAAGCTGGACGTCCCGGTCTAGCAATTTCTTTCAGTTGATCATCGAGATTCATTTTCCTCTCCCCCCTCCATCAAAAACTCTCGCAATGCTTTCATTCCCCGCTCTGTACAGTTTTTTACTTTTGACTCGTTCCAGTTTAAGATATGTGCGGTTTCTTTGATAGAAAAGCCTTCTATTTTGCGTAAAACAACGGCTTCCCTATAGTCAAATTTCAATTTTTGAAGAGCACGATACAGCTGCCTTGAGCCTTCGCTTCGCTCCAACCAGCTTTCGGGTAAATAGGTGGTTTCCTTTTCTTCATGCTCTTTTGTAAACGGCAAGAAAGAAATAATTTTCTTCCTTCGAAAATAATCATATGTAAGATTTCGAGCTATTCTCATTAACCATGTCAAAGTACTGGCATCATGCCTAAACGTATATTGCTGCTGAAAAGCTTTGATAAATGTCTCTTGTGTTAAATCCTCTGCAAGCTCCGTTTTTCCGACTAAAAAATATATGTATTGGTAAATGCGATCACTATGCAATTCATACTCTTGTTCAAAATTAAATGCCAATCATTTTCACCACCTTACTCTTATAGACGATTATGATGGAAAAATTACTCAAAAAAAATAAAATTTCCTAAAATAGAAGCTAGATAAGCATAACTACTCATTTTTAAACGTAAATCGATATTGAGTAATAGGAAGGAGTCTGAAGTTGAATAAATTTCTTTCATTTTTATTTCTTCTCTTAATCATTGCAGGCTGTTCCAATTCAGCTACAAATGAAAAAGTAAATAAAACCCCCAAGGAGCTTAGACCTCCCGAGGTCCACTTTGAAATAGAAGAGACATCTTATTCTACTGAACAAGGCTCATTTTGTTGGAGAAACGAAAATTCAGCTGAATGTTTACATCTTTCTCTTCCTGCCGATTTGGCTGCAAATACAAAACCCGTTAAAATTTCCAGAAAGGAAACAATTACTCTGCTTTTAGATCGCCCCCCTTCTGAACAAACCTTGACACTAGAAAATACAGATACTCGTCAATTTGAAGAAGTAGCTTTAAACAAAGAAAACAAATTCAAAGCACCCGAAACATCAGGAATTTATATCCTTACCTACTATGCTATATGGGAAAAGGATAAAACAGGTACGAGCGGAGATAGTTCATATGTTTTTAAAATTGAGGTGAAATAATATAAGAAACCTATTGTAGTATTGGGATAAAATGTTAGAATATTTAAAAATTTGAGGGGTGGAACAATGGAAGTAAATGAAAAAAAGGTTCAAACTAGTGAGAGAGAAATTAATTTCACCACATATTGAACTATGTTCTGATTCCATTTGTTTTATGTTTTCAGGAGGAGGATATAAATACGTTAAACCATGGGAATTTGCTATAAATGAGTCCATTAATGTTTTGTCTAGTGTGATGGAGTCACAATTATGTAAAAAAGAGGTGCATGCATTACACCTCTTTGCAAAACGAATGGATTATTGGTTTGTTTCAGTATATTTAATGTCAACAACCTCTTCTGTTTGATTATTAAAAGTAATGTCGACAAAAACGCCAAATTCGTGATTATCCTCTGCTCTTAACCACAATTTAAATTTTTCCACAGAGGTTACACTCCCCACTTCCCGACCAATATGCAAATAGTCGATTACATCCGCGGAAGGATATTTTGTCATTGTATTTTGCATAGCCAGCCTACCCCATTTGGCATAGGCAGGTGCAATTTCTTCGGCACTCGTTGCTTCATCATCTGGAGGTACCGTCAATATCTTTCCAACCGCGATCGTACTTAAAACTAACAGCACTGAAACAGCAATTTTCGATTTCAACCGACCTCATCCTCCTTTCGCTTAGTGTTTTCTAAACGAAACAGGATATTCGCTAATTCCATATGTATTAATTAACAATGTAAGCATTCATATTCAATATGATTTATGAGCAGTATAATAAGTATAAACAGTTAAAATTAATAAATACCAATGGAGAAATTCAACTTCCAGTAAATCGAACAACAAAAAAACCGCCTCGCGACCCCGAGAACGGTTTATGTAACTTTATATGTTCACCTGTACTTAGAAAAGTAAAGGCTGCTTATAAAGTTGTTCTTTTATCAAGTTACCCTCTGGCTTCCAGATAAAAGTCGGCAACTATTGTGCATCACTGTACAACATTAATAGCGCCTATATAACAAATCCTAAAATTTTAGGTTTGTATCCCATTTTTTAAAGACATGCTTTTGCTTTTTCAAGCTGCAGACGAACTTGATCAAAGCCTGTGCCCCCTAATGAATTACGGCGTCTTACTGCTGCTTCAGGAGCTAGAACTTCATAAACGTCTGCATCGATTAATTCACTTTCCTTCTTCATATCCTCAAGAGATAAATCTAATAAGAATATCCCTCTTTGGATACACGTAAAGACAAGTTTTCCTGTTACTTCATGAGCTTCTCGGAATGGCATCCCTTTAGTTGCCAAGTAATCGGCAAGTTCGGTTGCGTTAGAGAAATCACTATGAACAGCTTGATGTAGTCTTTCTGTTTTCACTGTCATTGTGCGAACCATACCATCAAAGATTTTCAGTGCCCCAAGGATTGTATGAACTGTGTCAAACATCCCTTCTTTGTCTTCCTGCATATCTTTGTTGTATGTTAGCGGAGTACCCTTCAATACCGTCAACAGGCCCATAAGGTTACCGTATACACGGCCAGTTTTACCTCGGATAAGTTCAGCCATATCTGGATTTTTCTTTTGAGGCATGATAGACGATCCAGTTGAAAAGGCATCATCCAATTCAATAAATTTAAATTCATCGGTAGACCAAATAATAATTTCCTCAGCAAAGCGTGATAAATGCGTCATTAGTAGTGATGAATTGGAAAGAAACTCAACAATAAAATCACGATCACTAACTGCATCCATCGAATTTGCATATACATTACTAAATCCTAGTAATTCGGCAGATTTTTCTCGATCAATCGGGAAAGTTGTTCCTGCCATCGCACCGGCACCTAATGGTAAAATGTCAATACGTTTCATTGACTCAGAAAACCGTTCTTTATCTCTCTGCAGCATCCAGAAATATGCCATCAAATGATGTGCAAAGCTAATTGGTTGGGCGCGTTGTAAATGCGTATATCCAGGAGCAATTGTTTCTACATGCTGCTCTGCCTTTTCTAAAATCGTTTTTTGGAAAACTTCAACAAGCTCTACAACTTCAACTACTCGTTTTTTCAAGAACAGGTGCATATCTGTTGCGACTTGGTCGTTACGGCTACGACCAGTATGGAGCTTGCCTCCAACCGGTCCGATAATGTCCGTCAACAACTTTTCTAAGTTCAAATGGATATCTTCGTTTGCTACACTAAACTCGATTTCTCCTGCAGCGGCCGTTTGTTTTAACTCTGCTAGACCTCCTAAAATTTGCTCTACATCTTTAGAGTCTAAAATTCCTTGAGCTCCTAACATAGTCACGTGTGCAACGCTGCCTTCGATATCCTCCATTACTAACTGTTGGTCAAAGCCAATGGATGCTCCAAATTCGTCTACCCAATTTTCAGCAGACTTCTGGAAACGTCCTCCCCATAATTTTGTCATCCCCTACACCTACTTTTGTCAATACCCTCTATAACTTGAGAGCTCGAAATCGATTTCCGAGTAAAATTAATTTTTAGATACTACCTCTTTTTTCTTATTCACTTCTGCCGCAACTACAGTTGGAAGCCCCCATAACTCGATAAATCCTACAGCAGAAGCATGGTTGAATTGATCGGCTTTAGAATAAGTAGCCAGCTCTTCACTATATAAAGAGTTTGGAGATTTACGCCCTTCAACAATCGCATGACCTTTGAATAATTTCACACGTACTGTACCGTTAACATATTTTTGAGTTTCTTTTAGGAAACCTTCTAATGCTACTCGGATTGGGTTGAACCATAAGCCTTCATAAATTACTTCAGAAAGCTTTTGTTCAATAATTGGCTTAAAATGTGCCAATTCTTTAACCAAAGTAATGTCTTCTAATTCTTTATGAGCTGTTAAAAGAACCTTCGCACCTGGAATTTCATATACTTCGCGAGATTTAATCCCCACTAAACGGTTTTCCACGTGGTCAATACGGCCAATTCCATGGGCTCCCGCCACTTTATTTAACTCTTCAATTAAATCCGCAAGCTTCATTTCTTGTCCGTTTAAGGAAACAGGTTTTCCTTCAACGAATTCAATTTCTACGAATTCCGGAGTATCAGGTGCAGATTCAAGAGCTACCGTTAATCCATATGCTTCTTCTGGTGGAGCTACCCATGGATCTTCCATCACACCAGCCTCGTTTGCACGTCCCCAAAGATTTTGGTCAATCGAGAATGGCGAATCGATTGTTGCAGGAACCGGTACACCGTGTTTTTGAGCATATTCGATTTCCTCATCACGGCTCCAACCCCACTCACGTACTGGAGCAAGCACTTCTAAATTCGGATTTAATGCTTTAATGGAAATTTCAAAGCGCACTTGGTCGTTCCCTTTACCTGTACAGCCATGTGCTACTGCATCGGCATTGGTTTCGTTCGCAATTTCCACTAATTTTTTTGAAATTAGTGGACGGGAAAGTGCAGATACCAAAGGATATTTTTGTTCGTACCAAGTATGACCTTGAAGTGAAATAAGTGCATATTCTTCAGCAAATTCATCTTTTGCATCAACCATGTATGATTCAATGGCACCTACTTGAAGTGCTTTATTTTTTATAAATTCTAGATCTTTTCCTTCACCAACATCTAGACAAACCGCGATTACGTCCCAACCTTGTTCCTTTAACCATGGAATTGCAACTGATGTATCAAGTCCACCTGAATAAGCTAAAATCACTTTTTTATTTGCCATTTTCTAGCGCCTCCGATTATCATATATGTATTTTTATACATTTGATTAATTGTTTATACACGAATGGTAACATTTTATAAAAATTAATTCAAGTGTATTTTTATAAAATATTTGATTTTTAGAACAAATAAAAAAACGCCCCATTAAAGGCGCATAAATCTTCTGTAATAGTACTATTTTTTATTAAAAAAACCGCTTCCCAGTTTTTCAACTAATGAAGGGGCAATTGCATAAAGTTTGCTTGTAGCTGACATAATGCGTGGCAAATTCACTTCTCTTACAGGTTTATGGAATGTATTCATTATTTCCTTCACCACTTTTTCCGGCTTTAATAAGAACCTTTCCATAGACTTTCGATAATTATTTGTAGAATCCGCTTTTTGAAGGAATGGTGTATCGATTGGACCTGGATAGATTGCAGTTACTTGTATATTAAATGATGCCAATTCCATGCGTAAACCATTGGCAAAGCCTGTAATTGCATGTTTTGACGCTGCATAAACACTTGCTTTTTTTGTCGCCACTTTTCCTGCCTGGGAACCAATAAAAATTAACTGGCCGGATTTTTGTTGAAGCATTTCCTTAGCCAATCTTTTTGTTAAATATATGGGCGCTTTAATATTCACATCAATCATATTGTTTATATCTTCATCTAATAAGTCGATTGCATTCTCAAAGGTACCCACTCCTGCATTTATAATAGCAATGTCAATAGGCGGAAGCTGCTTACAAATTCTTTCTATATCTTCGATTTTGGAAAGATCTCCCTTGAACACATTTGCTCCCATTCTCGATAGGGTTACAAGAGAGGATTCATGCCTTCCAGTCGCATAAACTATATACCCTTTTTCAATGCATTTTTCTGTTAACAATCTGCCGATACCACTCGTTGCACCGGTAATAAATATGTTTTTATTATTCATGATTTATGTATATTCCTTTCTTACAAGTTGATACTAAATCCGTTGTAGAGGGTTATGGATTATTAGAAAACTTGGCTGAGCGTTAGTCCTTCAGCGATTAGTCTCGGATAAATTATTTTATTTGAAAAAAGAGTATAGACTCTCATCTATACTCTTTAAGACTGTTCAATACCGAGTAATCTAAACATCTGTTCCTTAGACATTAAAAAATCAGCTAAAGTATAACGATCCAATACTTCCAAATAAGCATTTAAGGCTTCGTTTAGTGCAAATTTCAGCTTACAAGATGGCGATAATTTACATAAATTATTCTCCTCATCAAAGCACTCTACAAGATGAAAGTCTTCTTCTGTATGCCTAACAACTTGTCCAATATTAATATCTTCCGGCTTTACATGTAAGCGAATGCCACCACCTCGACCACGGATTGTTTCGATTAATCCAAGCTGTCCGAGGTCATATGTAACCTTCATAAGATGATTTTTTGATATATGATAGCT
Source organism: Ureibacillus sp. (assembly GCA_032083605.1). Lineage (GTDB taxonomy): Bacteria > Bacillota > Bacilli > Bacillales_A > Planococcaceae > Ureibacillus. The sequence continues at coordinate 148 of DAMDNS010000028.1, read as the reverse complement.
ATCTGCAATTTCTTGTATAGTCGATAAACGATCATTTCCTTTTATACCTAGATACAACAATACTCTAAGGGAATAATCAGTGTATAAAGTTAAGCGCATCCCGCAACACCACTCTTTCTCTATAACTATTATACCACTTTGATTTCTT
>DAMDNS010000027.1:0-11806 GCA_032083605.1 Ureibacillus sp. | reverse complement strand
ATTATGAGGTTTCGATTTTCCGCTTAGTTCAGGAAAGTATAAACAATGCGATCAAACATGGTAAAGCTCCGGAAATTTGGGTAAAGATAGAGTGGCTAAGCAACCAAATTAGCATTTTGGTTAAGGATAATGGAACAGGTTTTGATAAAAAAGCAGCACGAGATCAATCCTTTGGTATTATCGGTATGAAGGAACGAATCGAATTGCTTAAAGGTACGATGGAAATTGAAAGTAGTCCAGGCAACGGTACTAGAATTCTTTTCAAAGTGCCTTTACCTGAAAATATACTAACATTCGAGAGTTAATTAGAGCACTGTAGGGGGAATAGGATTTATGACGAAAATTATTATTATTGATGACCACCAATTATTCCGTGAAGGAGTAAAGCGAATTTTAGATTTTGAAGATACTTTTGAAGTAGTAGCGGAAGGTGACGATGGTGGAGATGTATTAAACCTTTACCGTAACAATTTGCCGGATGTTGTTCTAATGGATATAAATATGCCGGGTAAAAATGGGGTAGAAGCGACAGCTGAACTAATTTCAGATTTCCCGGATGCAAAAGTAATTATGCTTTCTATCCATGATGATGAATCTTATGTAACACATGCACTAAGATCTGGTGCACTAGGATATATGTTAAAAGAAATGGATGCAGATGAAATCGTTGAAGCAATCAAGGTAGTTGCGAACGGCGGATCTTACCTCCATCCGAAAGTAACGAAAAACCTAGTTGCGGAATTCCGCCGCTTAAGCGAACACGAAAATAAAGGTAATTTCCATCAAACGGAAATTCGCCGTCCATTCCACTTACTGACTAAACGTGAGTGTGAAGTACTTCAATTACTAACAGATGGACAATCTAACCGTACAATCGGTGAGACTTTATTCATCTCAGAAAAAACTGTGAAAAACCACGTTTCAAGCATTTTACAAAAAATGAACGTAAACGACCGTACACAAGCAGTAGTCACTGCCATTAAAAACGGCTGGGTAGAAGTTCGATAAGATTATTGAGAAATTCCAATTGACGATTCTTTCGTTAGTTGGGATTTTTTTGTTATGCTAAGGGTATGGATATATTAGTATGTTCGGTAAACACTTACGAATTTATGGATATAACTAGTATTACAAATATTACTATTCAATGACAATTATACACCTTTTAGCTAAAGAATTAAAATCCACCAAAAGACGGAGATTTGAGATAAGGAAACTATATTAGTGTGAATTGCGTCATATAAACAGTGAAGTAACAAATGATAAAAAATGTTTACAGATTCGATAAAATATTACGGAAATAGCCATAGTTTGACAATCATGCTACAATATTTACGCGGGAGGTATGAAGTATATGAAAAAATGGTTAATGCTGGCATTAGCGCTATTTTGCCTAACTGCTTGTAACAATACAGAAGATAGTAAAACCGATGACCTAAGTGCAAGCACAGAAGAAAGTGAAACAGCTGTTGGCTTTGAGGTTTTAGGTGATGAAATAAAAGAGGCAACAAATATACCAGAAGAGGATCAAAAAGAGATCCTGGCAGCATTCGATGAATATATTGCTGCATTTAACGCAAAAGACATCGATCGCTATATCCAAACCCTCTCGAAAAATCCAAAGGGCTTTGAATATGAAGAGGATGTAAATGCTGCAAAACAAGCATTTGCGGAGTACAATATCGAAAGAAAACCACAAGATATCACCATTGTAAAATATAGTGAAGAAGAAGCTCAGGTCTTTGCAAACTTAGAAATTGAAATGACTGAAATCGAAACAAATGCGGAATTGGCAAGCAGTGGACGCCAGGTGACTGTCTTTGTAAAAGAAGATGGAGCCTGGAAAGTGACAAGCGTCTACTATATTGGAAATGACTCCGTTCAATAAGGGAATTATTTGACGGATAGTAACATATAAATATTCGAGTATTAAAGGGCAACGTTTCGAAGGAAATGTAGGATTTTGTCTTACGAAAGTTTCCAAAAACAATAAGTGTTTCGTGTACAATTGACTTTATCGTATACGAAGCACTTTATTTTTGTTTGAAATTAATAAAATCAATACTAGAAAGCGCTTCAAAAAAGTAATTTCAGCCTTTTGCATTGTGAGTGATTCACAAAACAATGGGATGTGCGGTAAAATATGGACATAGGAGAGTGGGATATTCATGAGTATTGCAGTCGTTACAGACAGTACAGCCTATTTAACAGAAGAGGAAAGAGAACGCTACAACATTCGAATGATTCCTCTTAGTGTGAATTTAGAAGATGGTAGTTACGAGGAGGAAGTAGAAATCACGGCCTCTGAATTTTACGATAAAGTACGTGCGTCAAAAGTATTTCCAAAAACAACTCAACCGCCTGTAGGCAAATTTGTCGAGCTATTTGAAGAACTGGCGAAGGATTATGATGAAGTCATTACAATTCATCTATCAAGCGGAATCAGTGGTACATACCAAGGAGCCATCCAGGCTGGCCAAATGGTGGAGGGCATCAAGGTCCACGCATTTGATAGCGAAATCTCTTGCTCACCACAAGGCTACTACGTGGTAAAAGCAGCCGAAATGGCAGCGCAAGGAGCAACAAGCGATCAAATCTTAAGCACACTAGAAGAAATGAGACGCTTCATGCGTGCGTATTTCGTAGTTGACGATCTGGCCCATCTTCAACGCGGTGGCCGACTTTCAGCAGCAGCAGCACTTGTGGGCGGTTTACTGCAAGTAAAACCAGTCCTGTGCTTTGAAGAGAAAGTCATTGTCCCATTCGAAAAAATTCGCACAAAGAAAAAAGCCCTTCGCCGTGTAGAAGACCTATTAGCCGAAGATGCCATGAAAGGCGGCAAATATATCGCCACAGTCATCCACGCCAACTGCGAACAAGAAGGCCGTGAATGGATGAACCAACTAGCTAATACCTACCCAAATGTAGAATTCAATTTGAGCTACTTCGGTCCGGTAATCGGAACGCATCTTGGAGAAGGCTCTCTGGGACTTGGTTGGGTTAAGAAGATCTAGGCTATGAGCTAGAGTAATTTCCGAGTTTAGTGCAAATGCGAGAAGTGAGTTTAAGTACGGGTTAAAAAGCAGTCTCTACGAAAGATGTAGGGGCTGTTTTTTTGTGAGGTGGGGGAGGGAGTGAGCGGTTATGGGTCAGATTTTGATTTTTATGGGACGCTTTTTTGATTCTATGGGACACATTCAGATTTCAATGGGACATTTCACAATTTAACCCACAAATTTCACAGATAACACGACACCTCAATCATACAAAAAGGAGCTGAAAGATTATTAAACTATCAAAAGCAAGCAAGTCGCTTTCCTATAAAGGAATCATCATCGAACCCCAAATTCGTGATTTTTTCACAGGACGGATTTGGACAAGATACCATACACAATTTGCGCAAACCAAGATAGATACTTTCATTCAAAAAAATTATTTCACCACAAAACCAGGGATCTCCTCTCAAACGAAGGGCTTATTCCATCGACTACATTTTACCTGTAATCGATGTCAAAATTCGAACCAAAAAGAATTCGTTCACTATCAATGTGCGAGATGCGAAAATGAATGTGTCTATTGCAGGCATTGTATTAACATGGGCAGGGTAACAAGCTGCGCGGAGTTGATAATGTGGAATGGACCGCTGCCATTAAAAAACAAGTATCACAAACTAGTTTGGAACGGAATTTACACAGAAGCTCAAAAACAGGCAGCCCAGGAGCTCACACAAAGCGTAAAACACAACCGCAATCATCTCACACATGCCGTCTGTGGAGCTGGTAAAACAGAAATCCTATTCCCGGCAGTTCTTTACGCACTAAATAAGGGCCTTAGAGTATGTATCGCCACCCCTCGTACTGATGTTGTCCTCGAACTCTACCCTCGTTTTCAAAAGGCCTTTCCGAATACTAACATACACGCGTTATATGGGAATTCTCCTGAACAATCAGGCTTCGCACAATTAATCATTGCAACAACCCACCAGCTTTTCCGTTTTGAGAATGCATTCGATCTAGTGATTGTGGATGAAGCAGATGCCTTTCCCTATACATTTGATAAAGCACTACAAAAAGCGGTGATCAAAGTAAAAAAACGCAATGCTCCCACGGCATTGGTCACTGCCACGCCATCTCCACAGATTCTTGCCAAAATGAAGAAAGAAAGCTGGGGCTACTCCTTCATTCCGAAGAGATATCACAATAATCCGTTGTCTGTTCCGCGATATGAGTCCCTATGGTCATATGATAAGGCCATTCAAAAGGAAAAAATCCCACATAAGCTGCTTGAATGGACCAAAGCAAAACTATCAAATAAAGAACCATTTTTAATTTTCTTTCCCACTATCGAGCTAATGCAGCGGGCCACCCATTTATTTCAACAATTAGATTCCAGCATCCTAAGTGTCCATGCCGAGGACGCAGATCGAAAAGAAAAAGTAGTAAAGCTTCGAAATGAAGAAATACCTGGTCTCCTCACAACAACCATTCTTGAAAGAGGCATCACCATCAAAAACGTTCAGGTAGCGGTTGTCGGAGCAGAAGCAAAAATTTTTACTGCAAGTAGCCTTATTCAGATTAGCGGTCGGGTTGGTAGGAACGTAGAATTTCCTGATGGGGACATCGTATTTTTCCATCACGGTATCACGGCAGAAATGGATGAAGCGCGCAATGAAATGATCAGGCTCAATAAAGAAGGGTTTGGTAAAAATGAAGCGTAATGAAGTATCGAAATGTTTAATCTGCAATAGCCCTCTAGACGAGCCCATCATGTGGAAAACACTTTTAACGAACGAATTCCCGAAAACGATTTGCACCAAATGTGAAGAAAAATTCGAGCCCTACGAAGAAATTAGCCAAAATCTCATTTCCCTCTATAAATATAACGACCAAATGAAAGATTTCTTGCATCGCTACAAATTTATGCACGACATACTCTTGGCAAAGGTTTTCAGGCACCAAATCCATCAGCGCCTCTCCAAGAAAAAAGAAATCATCGTCCCCATCCCAATGCACCCCGAAAAACTAAAGGAGCGAACCTTTGCTCAAGTAGATGAATTGCTAAAGGAAGCCAATATCCCATTCGAGCATTTTCTCAAAAAAATCACGACTGAATCTCAAGCTGAAAAAACACGGGAAGAACGACTTAACACACCACAAATTTTCGCATTAATAGAAAATCAAAATCTCCCAAATAAAGAATTTATTATAGTCGATGACATCTACACAACCGGAACCACTGTCAGCCATGCTAAGCGAATTTTACTAGATGCGGGAGCGAAATCAGTCACAGCATTTACATTAATTAAAGGGTAAAAATTTGTGGAAACGGTTAAGAAAATCAAAAAGATGCCGATGAATTAGGTAAGAAGAAGTATTATCCAATTTATGAGTTTAGTAACGGAGGGATCAGCGTGGCTGAATTACGAAATTGTCCGTCTTGTGGAGAGTTTTTTAACTTCACAGGAATTAGAGATGTATGCCATAGATGTGTACAAGATGAAGAAGAAAAATATCAAATCGTTTATCGCTTCTTAAGAAAACGTGAAAATCGGGCAGCAACGGTAGAACGAATTGTAGAAGCAACTGGTGTAGAAGAAGAACTATTATATAAGTGGGTTCGCAAAAACCGCCTTCACCCTGCCATGTTTCCAAATTTAGGATATCCATGCGATAATTGTGGACACCTAACAAAAAAAGGAAAGCTTTGTGAAAAATGTCAAGATGAATTGAAAGCGGAATTACGTACTTTTGAAGCAGCAAAAGAATTTAGAGACTCTATTTCGCACAGCGAGAAGGGTACCTATTTATCTGGAAGAAATAAATAAAAAACTATTCTCACATGAATGCTAAAAATTACTATGGATGGTTATGACTGAAGAAACAATACATAGTGAAAAGCATTAAATGTGAGTTTTTTCATTTAAACCATTAATAATTTTAAAATGTAACCGAAAATAACAATATACACAAAACTGCAAGGAGGGATACCTGTGAAAATTACATCCTTTGGTGTGAATTCAATTAACCCATATAATAAGCAACAAAAAAGTTTAAAAGCGGCTGAAAGTAAAGGTACTTTCTCGGCTGATAAAATCGAAATCTCATCTGCTGCCAAGGAGATGTCGGCATCATCAACATATAACTCTGAACGAGCACAAAAAGTTCAAACGATTAAAGAACAAATTCAATCAGGAAATTATCAAGTCGATGCACAAAAAGTGGCAGAGAGTATGTTGAATTATTATCGTAAATAATCCCATCAATTAAAGTAACGAAAAAGGAGCTTAAAACTATGTCGATCCAACCCATTGTCTCAATTTTAGAGAAGCTAGAAAAAATGCATAGCAGCTTGCTTCAACTTGCTAATCATAAAACAGAGCTTGTGAAAAAAGGCGACATAGACGGTCTCCAAGAAATCATTAAAAACGAGCAATCTCATGTAGCAGCGATCGAAGTACTTGAGAAACAGCGCCAGCAAATGGTAACGGATTACCTTCGAGCAAAAGGAATTGCTCTTGCTGACACGCCAACTGTAGCTGATGTAATCGAAGCTGCTGAAACGGAAGAGGAACGCAATCAATTAGAGGAAGTTAGCAAGAATTTCTTATTAGTCATTACTGATTTACGTAAGCAAAACGAATTAAATCAGCAGCTGGTTTATCAATCTCTAAAGTTTGTCAATATGAATCTAGACATTTTGAGACCACAGCCCGACCAGATAAATTATTCTGGAACACAAGTCAGCGAGCAAAATGTAGCGTCAAAAAAATCTTTATTCGATTCACAAGCGTAATGTGAGAGTTGGCAACCACCAGTTCCCACTCAGCATAAAAACTATGATTCTATTTTATTTAATTTTTAAAGGAGGAGACCTCATGCGCTCCACATTTATGGGTTTAGAAGCAGCAAAGCGTGGACTATTTACGCAGCAAAGTGCTTTATATACAACGGGTCATAATATTGCAAATGCCAATACCGAAGGATACACTCGTCAAAGAGTGAATATGCAGCCAACCTTACCGTATCCAGGATTGGGATTAAATAATCCCACTACTGCCGGTTATATAGGAACAGGTGTTGAGGCAGGATCAGTACAGCGTATTCGTGATGATTTTGTCGATAAACAATATCGTCAAGAAACAAACAAATTGGGCTATTGGAGCACTAAGTCGCAATCTATAACTGAATTAGAAGACGTTATGAATGAACCTTCAGACTATGGTTTAGCGCAATCTCTTAATGATTTTTATAATTCATTGCAAGATTTGAATGTGAATCCCGAAGATGGAGGCGCACGTGCCGTTGTGGTACAACGCGGAATTTCGGTAGCAGATTCTTTTAATTACTTATATAATTCGATTAACCAAATTAAAGAAAATGCAGCAGCTGAAATTGGTATTACTTTAAATGATACCAATTCAATCTTACATCAAATAGCGAGTATTAATGAACAGATTCAAGCTGTAGAACCAAATGGATATATACCGAACGACTTGTATGATGCTCGTACTAAGTTATTAGATGAATTATCCAATTATCTACCGATTGAAATTACAGCAACTAAATCAGGTGGGAATGCTTCTGCTCAGGCAGAAGGATCAGTAACCGTTTCGTTGAAATTAAAAGACGGTACATCCGTAAAATTAGTCGATGGAAAAGATTTTGCTCAGCTTCGTAATTCCGGTGCGACAGAAGCTGATGGTGTTACACCAGCTTCAATGGTTACGGGATTTCATATTGTAAAAATAAATAATGATGGCTCGGAGTCTTATCTTAATAATGACTGGTCTAACAATTCAAAAACAGTTAATGGTATCACGGATTTTAGTAATCTAGGAACTTTAAAATCACTAGTAGACTCTTATGGATATTCAACGGATGGTAGCGGGGACTCAGATACGGAAAAAGGTATTTTCCCTGATATGCTTAAAGAAATTAACTTATTGGCCAAATCATTCGCAAAGAAGTTTAATGAAATACATCAAGCTGGAACAGATATGAAAGGTAACACAAATATTGTATTTTTCGAATCAAAAGATCCGCTTACTACAGAAATTAACGCAGGCAATATATATATTAATGAGGACCTAATAAAAGATCCTAGTTTAATCGCTGCTTCGGATTCGCCTGAAAATTCAGCTGAACCAGGAAACGGAAATCAAGCGTTAAAACTGGCAAATATGAAATTTCAAACTATTGGAGAGTTAGGATCTGTAAGTGCTCAAACCTTTTATGAAGGAATTATCGGTCAGCTAGGTGTGGATGGACAAGCAGCTGCTCGTATGCAATATAACTCGGAAACACTTCAGCAATCGGTGGCTGAAAATCGTGCTTCGGTAAGTTCGGTTTCTTTAGATGAAGAGATGACGAATATGATTACATTCCAACAGGCTTATAATGCCAATGCGCGAATGTTAACAGTGATAGATGAAATGTTAGAAAAAATTATTAACGGCATGGGCCGAGTAGGATTATAGGAGGGATAAAACATGCGCGTAACACAATCTATGCTTTCCAATAACCTACTTCGAAACTTATCAAATAGTTACTCGAAATTAGGCAAAGTTCAAGAACAAATTAATACAGGAAAGAAAGTAACTCGTCCTTCAGATGACCCCATGGTAGCCATGAAAGGGATTGGACTACGTACCGAATTGAATAATGTAGAACAATATTCTCGAAACATTGGTGAAGCTTATAACTGGTTGGATACAACAGATGACACGCTCGATAAAGTGAATTCAACTTTACAGCGTGCAAATGAACTAATGGTTCAAGCATCAAGTGATACAACAACTTCGGAAGATCGAGAAAAAATCAACAGTGAGCTAAAACAATTGCGTGAGCATGTTCAAAATCTTGCTAATACACAAATTGGAGAAAGATATATCTTTAGTGGAACAAAAACAACTACTGCACCTTACGAAAAGAATGGTGGCTATCCAGCATCAGACGCAGATGGAAATATCGATCCTGCATTTGAAAAGGGGATTGAAATAGAAGTATTTGATGGTATCAAGTTACAAGTAAATACTGCACCTATCAAGTTGTTTAAAGAAATTGATGCAATGTTTGAACAGATTAGCACAGATATTGAAAATTCCAAAACAGGTGAAGAGCTTTCTGGACATATCAAAACAATTAGTAACAATATGAACAACCTACAAACAACACGTGCTGATATTGGTGCTCGTCAAAACCGTGTAGAGTTAATGGATTCTCGATTACAGTCGCAAGAATTAATTGCTACTAAACGAATGTCAGAGAATGAAGATGTAGATTATGAAAAGGCAATCGTTGAAATGACAACACAAGAGTCAATCCATCGTGCAGCCCTATCAGTAGGAGCAAGTATTATTCAGCCATCATTAGTAGATTTCTTAAGATAATTCAAAGCGTTTGGACAACTTGTTCCAAACGCTTTCTTTAAAGGGAGGGAAAATATGAACATCCCAAAACTTCAGGTCCAAACAACAAAAGGCCAGATTGGACTTAAGATTCAAAAGCCGCAACAACATATTGAGCAACCTAATGCAGACTTACAACTTCAACAACCTAAAGCTAAAGTAACAATAGATACAACTAAATCAAAGCTTTCAATCGATACTACTGAAGCAAGAGCAGATCTAGATTTGAAAAGTTCTGGAAGAAGAGCGGTAGAATTTGCAGATACTAGTTTACAGAAAGCTATGGAAGGGTTGGCTAGAAGAGCGCAAGAAGGCGATGAGTTGATGAAAATTGAAAATCAGGGGAATCCTATTGCCGAACAAGCAAAAAGGAGAGGAAAACAACCATATTCAAGCATTAATATAAAATTCATCCCTTCTCAAGGAAGTGTGAAAGTAAATTTTGACCCAGCTAAAGTAGATGTTGAAGTAGAACCACAAAAAGTAGTGAATAATACTAAGGTAAATAAACCAATACATGACTATACTCCAGGTAAAGTAAATATTGACTTAATACAGCAGCCTTCCATAAAAATTGATTGGCGTATCTAGCGAAAAGGAGTTTTAATATGAAAATAAAAACAGCATATATGGGTGAAATTACAATTGTACCGTCAAATATTCTTTCTTTTGAACATGGAATTCCGGGCTTTGAGGAAGAAAAGAGCTTTGTTATGCTACCAATAGAAGAAAATAGTATTTTTCAAGTACTACAATCTGTAAAAACAGAAAGTCTAGCATTTATAATTACTAGTCCATATGGTGTTACCTCGAATTATAATTTTGATTTAGATGAAGCAACAGTCCATGCATTAGATATTAAAGATGTGAATGAAGTGGCTGTTTTTGCACTAGTTTCTCTAAAAGAGGCATTAGAGAATTCAACTGTTAACTTAAAAGCTCCTATCGTATTAAATACAACGAACAAAAAAGCAAAACAGGTGATATTAGATAAAGAGCAATATGACATCCGCCACAAAATCTCTTTTGAAAGTGTAAAGGGGTGAGTCGATGCTAGTATTGTCTCGAAAAGTTGGAGAAACAATCTGGATTGGGGAAGATGTAGAAATCATCATTTCGGAGGTAAAAGGGGAACAAGTGAAAATTGGGATTCGTGCTCCGCGAAGTGTTGAAGTGATTCGTGGGGAACTCCGACAAGACGTGTCCACTTCTAATACTGAAGCTGTACTTAAAAATTTAGATCTATTAAAGAAACCAAAAAAATGATTTAAAAAACTTTTAAATATCTATTAAACATTCCCGAGCAAATCCGATATTAATTATGTAAGCAAGGGAAAAGGGTTCGGCCGGCTCGGTTCCCTTCTACATAAAATTAAATGTTCACAAGGACGTGAACAGTACATTCCAAGGAGGAAATTAAAATGAGAATTAATCACAATATCGCAGCTCTAAACACTTACCGACAATTAGGTAGTGCAAATACTGCTCAACAAAGCTCAATGGAGAAATTATCTTCAGGTTTACGTATCAACCGTGCTGGAGATGACGCAGCAGGTCTTGCGATCTCTGAAAAAATGCGTGGACAAATCCGCGGTTTAGACATGGCTTCTAAAAATGCTCAAGATGGTGTTTCTTTAATCCAAACAGCTGAAGGTGCATTAAATGAAACTCACAGCATTCTTCAACGTATGCGTGAATTAGCTACTCAAGCAGCTAACGATACAAACACAGCTGACGATCGTAAAGAAATCCAAAACGAAATTAACCAATTAACTTCAGAAGTTAACCGTATCGGTAACACTACTGAGTTCAATACTCAAAAATTATTAAAAGGTAGTTCTGCTGGGCCAGCTGAAGTAAAAGGAGATACTATTGATTTTACATCAGCACTAGACTTAAGCGGAAGTACTGGCAGTGCAACTAAGTCAGGAAGTGCACTAGACTTCACATCAGCATTAGATTTCTCAGGTTCATCAGCAGCTAAATCAGGAAGTGCACTAGATTTTACATCAGGATTAGACTTCTCTGGTTCAACAGCTACAAAATCAGGAAGCGCATTAGACTTCACATCAGGATTAGACTTCTCTGGTGTAGGTGCAGCAGTATCATTTGATGTTACAACAAATGGAAAAACAGATACAGTTACATTAAATGGAACATATGCAGATATGGATGCATTAAAAACTGCAATTAGTGGTCAATTAACTAATACAGGTGCAGACATTACTGTAGACGATGAAAGTGGTGCACTAAAATTATCGTCAAGTACTGATATTACATTTGCAAATGATACTAAAATGAGTGCTATCGGTTTAGATAATACAACTGCAACTGCTTCGTCAAATGCAGTATCATTTGATGTTACAACAAATGGAAAAACAGATACAGTTACATTAAATG
>DAMDNS010000026.1:0-12005 GCA_032083605.1 Ureibacillus sp. | reverse complement strand
TTTAAAGGCATCATAGAAGAGCGGAGTGAAATAATGGAAGTAACTGACGTAAGATTAAGACGTGTTCAAACTGATGGTCGCATGCGAGCGATTGCTTCAATTACATTAGATGATGAGTTTGTGGTTCATGATATTCGTGTAATTGACGGGAACAACGGTTTATTCGTTGCAATGCCAAGCAAGCGTACACCAGACGGAGAATTCCGTGATATCGCACACCCTATTAATTCTGATACAAGAAATAAACTTCAAGAAGTTGTACTAGCTGCTTACCACGCGTCAAGCGAGGAAGAAGTTTTAGAACTTGAAGAAGCAAACGCATAATTGTAACGATAAGGGCTGCTCATTTTGAGTAGGCTCTTTTTTTGACGGCAAGAAAGTATAAAACTTTCTTATCTGTATAAGTACAACTAAGGCTTTCGCTTAAGGCTTTGCACTTAGTTGAGTTTCCTAATAGAATTTTTAAAATATCAAAAATTTCCATTGCAGATGTCATTGATTTGTCAAGTCTGGAAACCTTGAAAATCAGGTGACTTTACTATATAGTCATAAGAGAATATGAACAAAATTGGAGGACTCAAAGATCATGACGAACATTTTTGCGGTCATTTTGGCTGCTGGTCAAGGAACTCGCATGAAGTCCAAATTATATAAGGTGCTCCATCCCGTTTGTGGAAAGCCAATGGTTGAACATGTTGTCGAAAATATTCAAACACTGAATGTTAGTCGAATTGTAACTGTTGTTGGCCACGGAGCAGAAAAAGTGAAAGATCAGCTTGGTGAAAAAAGCGAGTATGTACTTCAAGAGGAACAGCTTGGAACTGCACATGCAGTCATTCAAGCAGAAAGCATTTTGAGCGAACTTGAGGGTACGACATTAGTCGTTTGTGGGGATACACCATTAATTCAACCAGAAACAATGAAAGCGCTTTTTGAACATCATCATAATCAAAATGCAAAAGCAACAATCCTAACGGCAGTTGCTGGCAATCCAACAGGCTATGGACGAGTGATTCGTGATGCGAATGGTCAGGTTTCACAAATTGTAGAGCAAAAGGATGCAACACCAGAACAGCAGTTGGTTACAGAAATCAACACGGGCACTTATTGTTTCGATAACAAAGCGTTGTTTGATGCATTAAAACTAGTAAATAATGAAAATGCACAAGGTGAATATTACCTGCCAGATGTCATTGAAATTTTACAAAAACAAGGTGAAATCGTTTCAGCTTATACATGTGCAAATTTGGATGAAACATTAGGCGTAAATGACCGAGTAGCATTAGCGCAAGCAGAAGAAATTATGCGTGCTCTTATTAATGAGAAGCATATGCGAAACGGTGTAACAATCATAAACCCTCTATCTACACACATTAGTGCGGATGCACAAATTGGTCGCGACACGGTCATTAAACCAGGCACAATTATTGAAGGGAATACAATAATTGGTGAGGACTGCATCATCGGACCGAATTCTAACATTGTAAATAGTAGAATTGGTGACCGTACAACTGTGCAGAATTCTGTCGTAACGGATAGTTATGTTGGAGAAGACACTGCAGTTGGTCCATTTGCACATTTACGTCCAGATTCACATCTAGGAAACCATGTGAAAATCGGTAATTTCGTCGAAGTGAAGAAGAGTACTTTAGGTGATGATACAAAAGTTTCACACCTAAGCTACATTGGTGACGCTGAAGTGGGAAGCAACGTGAATATTGGCTGTGGCTCGATTACAGTGAATTACGACGGTAAAAATAAATTCAAAACAATTATTGAAGATAATGTATTTGTAGGATGCAACTCTAATTTAGTAGCACCAGTAAAACTTGGTGCCGGCTCGTTTATCGCAGCGGGTTCCACTATTACAAAAGAAGTACCAGAGGATGCATTAGGGATTGCACGTTCAAGACAAGAGAATAAACTGGATTACGCGAAGAAGTTAAAATAAATTTGTAAAACTATTAGGAGGGCATCATGCCGTATCAATATGCTGACACAAAATTAAAAATCTTTTCTTTAAATTCAAACTATCCATTAGCTCAAGAAATCGCAGAACAAATGGGCGTAGAGCTTGGTAAATCATCTGTAAAACATTTCAGTGATGGTGAAGTTCAAATTAGCATCGAAGAGAGTATCCGTGGTTGTGACGTATTCATCGTTCAATCTACTTCTGCTCCGGTCAACGAACATTTAATGGAATTATTAATTATGGTTGATGCTGTAAAACGTGCTTCCGCTCGTACAATTAACGTTGTAATGCCTTACTACGGCTATGCTCGTCAAGACCGTAAAGCAAAAGCTCGTGAGCCAATCACAGCAAAATTAGTAGCAAATTTATTAGAAACTGCTGGTGCAGACAGAGTAATCGTACTAGATTTGCATGCACCACAAATTCAAGGATTCTTCGATATCTTAATCGATCACTTACAAGCGGTTCCGATTCTATCGGACTACTTTAAAACAAAAAACTTCAATCCAGAAGATGTGGTTATCGTATCTCCTGACCACGGTGGTGTGACACGTGCACGTAAAATGGCAGAGCGTTTAAAAGCACCGATTGCGATTATCGACAAACGTCGTCCTAAACCAAACGTGGCTGAAGTTATGAATATCGTAGGGAATATCGAAGGCAAAACTTGTATTCTAATTGATGATATTATTGATACTGCAGGTACAATCACAATTGGTGCAAATGCATTGATTGAAGCGGGTGCGAAAGAAGTTTATGCTTGCTGTTCACACCCAGTACTTTCAGGCCCAGCGATTGAGCGTATTGAAAACTCGGCAATTAAGGAATTAGTTGTGACAAATACTATCCAACTTCCTGAAGAAAAAATGTCTCCGAAAGTAAAACAGCTTTCAGTAGCAAATCTAATGGCAGAAGCAATTTCTCGTGTATATGAAAATAAATCAGTAAGTACATTATTTGATTAATAATCTAGTTGTAAAAGACAAGGCACATGTTGCCTTGTCTTTTTTTTCGGATAAGTTAGTAGTAAGCCGCGCCATTTGAGTCAAAGGAAATATTGTTATTTAGACATGTAAGTTTTTTGAAGTATAATAAGTAATATTGCTTATATAATTTTTTGTAATAAACCTTTGTATGGAATCAAAAGTTGTAGTGAAATTGATGGAAGCGAATCAGAAAGGTAACGAGGATGAATATAATAAAGGACTTTTTGCTGCAGCTAACGCTTATGATAGTTCCCATATTTATTTACTTTACATTCATTATGGAAAAAGTAAAGAGCTATAAAAATAGAAATGTTATTATGACAATTTTATGGGGATTATCAATATTATTTTGCATGTCTTTTCCAGTAAGTTTTGGTGAAAATGCACGGCTGGATTTAAGAATTATCCCTCTAATACTTGGTAGTTTATACGGAGGGTTTTGGCCTTCCATATTTCTTTCGGCTCTTATAATAGTTTATCGATTGTATTTTGGTTTTAGTATAGGGTTTTATAATACTGTCCTTGTTTTATTCTTATCATTACCAGTAATATGGTTTTTTCAAAGATATTTTGCAAGATCTGAAAAACGTAAAAGAGTGAAAATTGCGGTTGGTCTTTCCCTTTATTATTGTTTTATAGGGTTTATCATTTTTATTGTTCTAAGAGGGTTTGCTATTGAAAATATTAAAGTGCAGATTATTCAACTGATCATGGGAGCAATAGTTACTTGGTTCTTCATTGTGTTATATGAAACTATCATTGAAATTAACCAGATTCGAACCGAGTTGCAAAACACGGAGAAGATCAGAGTTATCAGTGAGTTAACGAGTGTTTTTGCCCATGAAATCAGAAATCCGATGCAAGTGACTCGAGGGTTTCTGCAACTTCTAAACGAACCGGATTTGCCTATTGAAAAAAAGGAATATATACAAATATCAATAGAAGAATTAGATCGTGCCAATGAAATTATTAATGATTTTTTAGCATTTGGGAAACCTACCGTCGATATCAAGGAAAGAATCGAAGTGGGTTACCAATTACAACGTGTTGTAAAAATCATTCAAAGTTACGGCCTGAGTCATAATGTCGAGATTAAAACCGGTATCTTCGAAGAAGGTTGGATATTTGCCAATCCCCAAAAATTGGGGCAGTCTTTGATCAATATCTTGAAAAATGCGATTGAGTCTATGCCAAATGGTGGAATAGTTTGGCTTACATGTTCTTCTTCTGATAATGGATATATAAGGATTGCCATTAAGGATCAAGGAATCGGTATGACAAAGGAGCAAATTGATAGGCTCGGCTATCCGTATTATTCGTTAAAGGAAAGTGGGACAGGATTAGGGATGATGGTAAGTTATCAAATTATCCGATCCTTTAAAGGGAAAATACAAGTAAATAGTGAAAAGGATAAGGGAACCGAATTTATTATTCTTTTACCGAAAGTAAACTCCATGGCAGCTCATGATTAGGTGCTTGAAGGAAAATATCTTTCCAATATGTTTCCTCGTGGTCAAATTTATGTGCTAGAAAAGTTTAGGATTCCAGAAATAAAGGAATACTAGCAGTGGACATAACTTTGAGAGGAGTTTATTTATGGATATTATTTTAGAGGCTAAACCAAGACAAACCGGAGCACGTTCCACGTTATCAAAACTACGAAACGAGGGACAGCTGCCTGCAGTTATTTATGGATATAAGGTTGATAATCGACCAGTGACACTGGACTATAAAGAAATAGCAAAAGCTGTTCAAAAGTATGGGCGAACTAGTGTATTTAAAATCGATCTAGAGGGCCAACAGATTAATGCCGTACTGACAGATATTCAAAGATGTGCCCTGAAAGGCAATGTAAAACATGTAGATTTACTTGCTATTAATATGGCTGAAGCGTTAGAGGTAGATGTGCCGGTAACGGTAATTGGTGAAGCAGCAGGTGTAAAAGAAGGCGGCGTATTGATGCAGCCTGTTCGTGAACTGAAAATTAAAGTAAAACCTTCTGAAATCCCTGAAGCGATTGAGGTTGATGCTTCTAATGTTGGCATGAATGAATCTATTTCCGTTGCAGAAATAAGAAGTACAGTTTCATTTGAAATCTTAAATGCAGATGAGGACACACTTGTATCAGTAACGCCGCCAGTGGTCGTGAATGATGAGACGGCAGGGCAAGGTGACACTGACACTCCAGACATGAAAGCAACAGAGGCACCTGAATCACAAAGCTAACATGCAAAATGTATGAGTCCTTGCTCATACATTTTTATTTTTCTAAAGGAAATACTAAAAATAAAAGGATATTCCATTTGAATGAAGTAATACATAAGTAGACGAGTTTTTTCTTTTTCTCCAAAGGCTATGTTAAAATATTTAGGATTAGTGAAAAAAGGATGAGTATCATGAAATTAATTATTGGCTTGGGTAATCCGGGAAAACAATATGAACATACACGGCATAACATAGGCTTTGAATGTATTGATGCATTAGCGAAGAAATGGGACGCTCCATTAAATCAACTGAAATTCAATGGGATGTATGCAACAATTCACCGGCCGGAAGGAAAAGTAATACTGTTAAAACCTCTAACATATATGAACTTATCTGGCGAATCTGTACGCCCGTTGATGGATTATTTTGATATCGAGATTGAAGATATTATTGTTATTTATGATGATCTGGATTTAGAAACAGGAAAATTACGTTTGCGCCAAAAGGGAAGTGCTGGTGGACATAACGGCATTAAGTCGCTTATCCAGCATTTAGGCACACAAGAATTTAACCGTATTCGAGTGGGGATCAGCAGACCTCCTGCTGGAATGAAAGTAGCGGATTATGTATTAGGGAAGTTTTCAAAAGAGGATGATTCGGCTATCGAGCAAGCAATCGAAAAAACCGTCTCGGCAGTGGAAGCATCGCTTACTAAAAAATTTTTAGATGTGATGTCTGAATTTAATGGTGCATAAATAGGCAAAATTAGGTCAATACTTTGAGTGTATTCAAAAGCTATTGCTTACATACTCAAGGGGGAGGACGAATATAATGCCTGTTAAATATCGTTGCCGACATTGTGAAACTGAAATTGGGTCATTACCATTTGATGCAGATGATACAATTCGCAAATTGCATTTGTTTGAGGTAGGAGAAGTTGACGATTATATCGAAAAAAATGAACACGGTGATACAACGGTACATTGTATTTGTGAGCATTGCGAGGATTCGTTGCGACAGTTTCCAGATTACTATGCACTAAAAAAATGGCTGCAATAATACGTTGGTCGAAAATCTTGTTCAAAACAAGAATCATCAATTCAATATCAAATGCATCTACTATTAGCATTAGCATTTGTGCAAAAGTGGGCGACTTAAAATTTAGTCTCCCACTTTTTGCGCATGGTTTCTATGGAAAATAGAAAGAAAAAATTCATATAAAATATGACTAGCTACATAAATAGGAATTATGGAAGGGGGTTTATGAATGAATGTTATTCATCAACTATTCTCTCAAGATAAACATATAAACACATTCATCCAGCAAATTGGTGAAAATCATTATGATTCGCAGCTGGTAACAGGTTTAACTGGAAGTGCAAGGCCTGTTTTTATTCAATCAATATTTGAAACTCTAAAAAAGCCACTTTATATATTGTCGCCAAATCTTCTGCAAGCGCAAAAATTGGTAGATGATTTGTCCTCTCTTGTCGGAGAAGATAATGTTCATTATTACCCGGCAGATGAATTTATAGCGGCTGATATGACGATTGCCTCTCCGGAACTAAAGGCTGCCCGAATTGCGACGCTAGATTATCTAGTTAAAAAAGAACGGGCAATTTATGTTATCCCGATTGCCGGAATGCGTAAAATGATGACACCTCCTGAACAGTGGAGTGGCTATTTTTTAAAGGCAGCGATTGGAAATGATATCAATATCGAAGAATGGCTGCTTCACTTAGTGACAATGGGGTATACAAGAAGCCAAATGGTGACAACACCTGGTGAGTTTGCTTTGCGTGGGGGAATTCTCGATATTTACCCACCTTATGCAGATTCACCTATTCGTATTGAGCTTTTTGACACGGAAATCGACTCGATTCGTACGTTTTCTGCGGACGATCAACGTTCCATCGAAAAGCTTGAATCCATCGAAATTCTGCCAGCTTCTGAAATTTTACTTACAAAAGACCAACGTGTTCAATTAGCAGAAAGACTTGAAACAGCCCTTGGTCGGAGCCTAAAGAAGATTAAGAAGCAAGAGACGCAGGAAATCCTGTATCAAAATATTCAGCATGATATTGAAATCTTGAAACAGGGTAATATTCCGGACCATGTGACAAAATATGGCTCTCTTTTATATGAAAATTTGTCCTACTTGGGTGATTATTTTGACCAAAATGGGATTGTTTTATTTGATGAGCTGGGACGTATTCAAGAGGTTATGGATGCATGGGAGCGCGAAGAAGACGAGTGGTTTATTTCATTAATTGAAGAAGGGAAAATCGTACATGATGTAAAACCTTCCTTCGCCTTTAAAGAAATCAATTCTATGCTTGAGCAGCAAAAGCTCTATTTCGCTCTTTTTGCTCGAACTTTCTCAGGGATTCAATTTAAAAAGACAACGAATTTTTCCTGTAAGCCAATGCAGCAATTTCATGGGCAGATAGCTCTTTTACAAAATGAGGTTGAAAGATGGATGCAAGAAAAATTCACGGTTCTCTTCGTTGCCGATGGAAAAGAAAGAGTCAAGAAGCTCCAAAGTATGCTGGAGGAGTATGGAATCCATAGTTTAATAGGAACTCCTAATGATGCCGGGGTTTATATTGTGGACGGCCAGCTGTCTTCAGGCTTTGAATTACCATTGCAGCGAATTGCGGTTGTGACGGATGACGAATTATTCAAGCAACAGCCGAAAAGAAAAGCACGTCGGCCTCAAAAAATGTCCAATGCAGAGCGGATTAAAAGCTACACGGAAATTAATCCAGGTGATTATGTTGTACACATACATCATGGGATCGGGAAATACTACGGGATTGAAACGCTCGAAGTAAATGGTACGCATAAGGATTATCTACATATTAAATACCGTGCAGATGACAAATTATTTGTACCAGTTGAGCAAATTGATTTAATCCAAAAATATGTAGCTTCCGAAGGGAAAGAGCCGAAGCTTCATAAGCTTGGTGGCGCCGAGTGGAAAAAAGCCAAAGCTAAAGTTTCATCGGCTATTAATGATATAGCAGATGATTTAATCAAGCTTTATGCAAAACGTGAAGCGGAAAAAGGATATGCCTTCGCTCCGGATGCGGATGAGCAACGTGCATTTGAAGATGCCTTTCCATACGAAGAAACAGATGACCAAATACGTTCCATTATAGAAGTAAAAAGGGATATGGAGCGAGAACGTCCAATGGATCGGCTTGTTTGTGGGGACGTTGGCTATGGAAAAACCGAAGTGGCAATCCGTGCAGCCTTCAAAGCAATCATGGATGGAAAACAGGTGGCCTTCCTTGTGCCAACAACCATTTTAGCCCAGCAGCATTACGAAACAATTCAAGAACGTTTTGAAGGTTATGCTATTAATGTTGGTCTACTAAGCCGTTTCCGCACGAAGAAACAACAAACGGAAACCATTAAAGGATTGAAGGAAGGAACAGTTGATATTGTCATTGGCACACATCGAATTTTATCGAAGGACCTTGTCTTCCGAGATTTAGGACTGCTGATTGTTGACGAAGAGCAGCGATTTGGTGTAACGCACAAAGAGAAAATTAAACAGTTAAAAACGAATGTTGATGTTCTAACTTTAACCGCAACACCAATCCCTCGAACATTACATATGTCGATGGTTGGCGTGCGTGATTTATCTGTTATTGAAACTCCGCCACAAAATCGCTTCCCGGTACAAACGTATGTAATGGAGTATAGTGGTGCACTTGTTCGTGAAGCCATTGAAAGGGAAATGGCACGTGGAGGACAAACATTTTATCTATACAATCGGGTAGAAGATATGACAAGAAAAGTGGAAGAAATTCAGATGCTTGTTCCAGATGCGCGTGTTGGCTATGCCCATGGGAAGATGACCGAATCGCAATTGGAATCGATTATTTTGAACTTCCTGGATGGCGAATATGATGTTCTGGTTACCACAACCATCATTGAAACCGGTGTCGATATTCCAAATGTGAATACATTAATCGTCCATGATGCCGACCGTATGGGGTTATCACAGCTGTACCAATTGCGCGGTCGCGTTGGTCGTTCGAATCGTATTGCCTATGCTTACTTCATGTATCAAAGGGATAAAGTATTGACAGATGTAGCAGAACAGCGACTGCAAACGATAAAAGAGTTTACTGAGCTTGGTTCCGGTTTTAAAATTGCCATGCGTGATTTATCGATTCGTGGTGCGGGTAATCTTTTAGGAGCCCAACAGCATGGCTTTATCGATTCCGTTGGTTTTGATTTATACTCACAAATGCTTGAAGAGGCAATTGAAGAGCGTCGTACAGGTGTGGTAAAAGAAGAGAAACCTGATGTGGAAATTATTCTTCAAACAGACGCCTATATCCCGGATGCCTATATCCCGGATGGCTATCAAAAAATTCAAATGTATAAACGCATTAAATCTATGGAGCGCATTGAAGACTTCAATGAAATTTGGGATGAATTAGTGGACCGCTTTGGCGATCTGCCAGTTGAAACAGAAAAGCTCTTACGTATTGCCCGTATTAAAGTATGGGCACTTGAAGCTGGTATCACGGCTATTAAAGAAAAGCAAAAAGTGATTTCCATTTCCCTATCGGAGGAAGGAACAGCCCAGGTTGATGGAAGCGTTGTCGTATCTGATTCCATGAAGTTTGAACGAGCAGTTGGTTTTGTCATGGATGGAGCAAAATTAACTCTCACAATTGAAGAGAAAAAATGCGGTAAAATCCCTCCATTTGAAGTATTGGAACAATTGGTTGAAATCGTGGCCAAGGCCAAAAAACAATAACAATCCTTTTAAACGAATGAGCAAGGTAATTCAAATTAAATATTAATATAACTAATTCATTTTGTTGCCCGAGTTTAGAATTTAAACCTCTTCATACACTTTCTGCATACATTGACCAATTCTTAACCATACTATCAATGTGAAATGAAAAATTGATTCTGAAAGAGAGGCAGCAAAGATGAAAGCAACAGGAATTGTCCGTCGTATCGATGATTTAGGTCGCGTTGTTATTCCAAAGGAAATTCGTAGAACGATGCGTATTCGTGAAGGTGATCCACTTGAAATATACACGGACCGTGAAGGTGAAGTTATCTTAAAAAAATATTCGCCAATTAACGACTTAAGCGAATTTGCGAAAGAATATGTGGAATCTCTATATGAAACTGTCGGTACTCCGGCAATGATTAGTGACAGGGATGAAATGATTGCTATAGCTGGTTTATCGAAGAAAGAATATGCAAATCGCCGTTTGTCGGTATTTGCTGAAGATTTCATGAAGCAACGATCTGTCGTGCTGGAAAAAAATGAATCGACAATCGAACTTATACCGGGCCAGTTTGAGCAAGTTAAATCTTACTGTGTAGCACCAATTGTTACAAATGGTGATGCAATTGGAGCGGTATATTTAATATCAAAGGTTCACGTTATTAGTGAAGTTGAATCTAAAGCGGCGGAAACAGCAGCAAATTTCTTAGCAAAGCAAATGGAAAACTAATTTTTATAAAAAACGTCTCTTACCAAGGAGGCGTTTTTTGTTGGTTCAGGCAAAATTCGCGTTAAGGGTTCTATGTGTTTAGCTAGCAGTCGAGCCAGTTCTATATTTCGTGATATACTATTGGCAATGTTACGGAGGATAGGATGAATATGGCAGATAATTTTGGGATGAAAGAGTATATGAAAGGTGCACTTCTTTTAACAATGGCAGCTTTGATTGTAAAAGTATTAAGTGCAATTTATCGAGTACCCTTTCAAAATTTAGTAGGAGATCAGGGCTTTTATATATATCAACAGGTCTATCCGTTTATCTCATTCTTTGTTGTTTGGACGTCAGGGGGGTTCGCAGTTGCCATTTCGAAAATGCTGGCAGATGCCCAAATGGCAGCGGACTCACAACAAAGAAAAAAGTTAATCTCTCGCACGATTTTTCAATATTTATCTGTTCTATCGATAATTTTCTTTTGTGTATTATTTTTTGGAGCAGATTTGCTTGCAAACTTAATGGGGGATGAGCAGTTAGCCCTGCTGTTAAGAACGGGTTCTTTTGTAACGCTGTTTATGCCTGGATTGGCTTTAATGAAAGGGCACTTTCAAGCAAAAGCAGATATGACTCCGGTTGCCTATGCCCAGGTGATTGAACAGTTTGTACGTGTGGGTATTATATTAATGGGTGCAATTTATATTATGACAACGACCAAGTCATTATATGCAGCCGGAAATGCGGCAGTATTTGGTACTGTAATTGGAGAGATAGCAGGCGTTATTTTATTGCTTTATTTCTCAAGGAAATTAAAAAATGGTCCGGAAAAATTGAAACTGAAAGAGCCAAAATGGCCAATAGTAAAAGAAGTTACTATTTTGAGTCTAAGTGTCAGTATGAGTAGCTTATTGCTGCTTTGCTACCAGTTAATTGATTCATTTACCGTTTATTCACTTTTAATCGACAATGGCATTGCCCAAATAGAAGCGATGGAAATGAAGGGAATCTATGACCGCGGTCAGCCCCTAGTACAACTAGGTGTTATTATTGCCTCCTCGCTGTCCCTTGCGATTGTTCCTTTAGTAGCTTATCAATCGAAGAAAAAAAGTGGACGTGGTGCTGCCCCATTTATTCAATTGACTTACAGGGTATCTCTGCTTTTAGGTTTGGCAGCATCCATTGGACTAGTAATTGTTATGCCTTATGTAAATCAAATGCTTTTTGAAACAAATAGCTTATCCAATGTTTTAATGATTTACGTACTTCAAATTATTCCTTTATCGATTATATTAACCTTTACTGCCATCCTTCAAGGAATGAATAAGCTGAAAGTGTCAGCCTTTATCTTGCTGGGCACGATTCTCA
>DAMDNS010000025.1:4645-12238 GCA_032083605.1 Ureibacillus sp. | reverse complement strand
ATTTTTTTTGAAACTTTTAGATAGTTGATACGTTATTAATAATATAAAAGAAGGTTAGGTGGAGAGCATGACGAAGGAAGTAGACTTAAAGAAAATCGTTTCGAATTTATCTAAATTAGGTGTTACTGCAAAGGTTACAAAGTCACGTCTTGAATTACTTAAAGTATTAACACCACCAACTCAAACACCACAAGTATAAATAATCAGAATATAAAAAGGGTCCTGACTGGATGTAGTCGGGACCCTTTTTTTAGGTGTATCATCAATTATTAGAGCTAATTACTTTTACTCATCATCATCATTGCCGGCAAACATATACGATTTGTAGTGGAATTTCATACTAAACACTAGCCCGAGTGCCAACGCATTACCCATTAAGGAACTACCGCCATAACTGATGAATGGAAGTGGAATACCTGTAATTGGTAAAAGCTGAATCGTCATTCCGATATTTTCGAACACGTGGAAAGTAATCATCGCAATAATCCCTGCACAAACATAGGTGCAGAATGGATCCTTTAAAGTTAAAGTCAACTTTGTTAAATGATAAATCAATAAGAAATAAAGACATATGACAAAGCTTGCCCCGATGAATCCCCATTCTTCTCCAATTACAGTAAAAATAAAATCTGTATGACTTTCTGCAACATATACTTCTCGGTCAAGATAGCCTTTTCCAAATATTTCACCTGATCCGATTGCATTCAATGAAGTGATTAGATGATAACCTGAGCCAGATGAGTATGCATATGGGTCTAGCCAGGAATAAATTCGAGCAAACTGGTATGGGCTAAATCCGAATTTTTCTTCAAGGAAGTCCTGCATATATAATGCCATCCAAAGTAATGAGCCGCCGATTGTAACGCCCGCCGCAAACACTGGCAAAATAATTTTCCATGAAATGCCTGCTACAATAATCAAAGCTGCAGTGATGGCTAAAAATACCAGGGATGAACCTAGGTCGGGCTGCATCATGATAAACGCCAACGGAATCATTAGGGTGATGGCAATTTTACCTAGTAAGATAAAATCTGATTTAATGCTTTTTATGGAGTATTTATCATGATGTTTGCTGATCAGCCAAGCCATTGCAAGGATATAGAAGGTCTTCATAAACTCGGAAGGCTGTATACTTCCTATCGGTGTTGAAAACCAGCTTTTTGCCCCGTTTCGTTCAATGACAAATCCGCCTGCTGGAATCACAGCTAAAAGAATTAATAATAAGACACCGAAGCCATATAAGTACCAGGACATTTTCTTATATTGATCGGGGTCAAAATAAATTACAACTGCTATGATGAATGCAAAAATCACATAGTTGACTAGCTGTTGCAATACAAAATTTGCGCCATATTGTCCGGTTGTCTGTGCGGAAGATATGGCCAACAAACTTACGATTATAAATAATAAAATGATTAAAGCGAGCTTCCAATCAAATCGGTTTGAGAAATTTTGGTTATTTTCCATTTATTTCACCTAATTAATCTTAAAGATTTTAGTAATTTATTCGAACTTGTACATTTTACTTTAACATAGAAATGATTAAAAGGGGATAATCGAATCATTGTTAAAAAGGTGTCAGATATTGGTGCGACTTATTTTTATAAACACCTAATTTCTTGTTTACGATTCCTTGCAAAATTAAACGCGTAAAGTTACGACGAAATGGAAATGAAAATGTTTCAAATTTTTGAGTTACATCATATAATAACTAATGTATTGAAATATTGGGGAGTGAGCCTATGGCAAGAAAACAAAAAACTGCGGATGATTTTATGCATCATTTATTTGTACATATGAATGATGTGGATCATTTTGTAATATACAGTGGCCTGACATTAAAGCAGTTTATTAGCTCGGTCGACCCAATACCAAATTTATTATTATTAAAGCATGGCTATGATGATGGATCATTCAATATGCATACACAGTTTGATTTTGTATCTTTAGATGAATTGACGAAATTCGTTAAGAAAATGGATGATGCTGACGGTGACTTATGCTGGATTGATTTTGCCGGCGAAAAGGATGTGAATCAGCTTTCTCCATTAGAGCAGGCTGAATTGCTTTACATTAGCCATAAAAGAGAACCAATCCATACGCCATTCTTTTCTAAGCTGCAAAATCGGTATGTTTATTACTCATCAGAAAATGACAAGTTGACAAAGGTGTATTATCGGTACTTGAATGATTCGGAATATTTAATTTCGAATCTGTTTAATCAGTTAATAAAAGAAAAAGAAGGTAACGGTAGTTTTTGGCGTAGAAAAGCAAAAGATACAATTCCCACTTTAGATCCGATAATCTTAAAGGCATACAGACCATTTGTAAAAGAGGGAGCCTTATTATCGCTATATAAAATGGAAAAGCAAAATAATTGTTATGGTGTTGAAATACGTACTCTTTCTGACTACGATTATCCAGATGAAGTTTGGGATGATCTTGATGTTATATTAAAACAAAACTACGATGAACTAATCAAAATTACTTAAAACTTTCTGTCATAGCCTATTTTTGACAGGAAGTTTTTTCACTTTGCTTTCTTACTTTAGTACCTTGTGTAAGTTGTAAGTGAAAAATACAATAGGCAATAACTATGACAAGAAATTGATTTAATTGGCAGATATGTAAAGGCGTACTTTTCTATCTGTGTAAATGCAACTAAGGCTTAGCGCTATACGTCTTTCGTTAAGCCAAGTTTTCAAACAAATTGGTTTTCGTGTTAAACTAGAACTACTCAATATTTGGAGGTCAAAAAATGAAAAAGCGTGTTGGTTTATTATATGGAGGGAAATCTGCCGAGCATGAAGTGTCACTATCTACCGCGACAGCAGTTTCAAAAGCGATTGATTATGACAAATATGAAGTGCATCCAATCTTCATCACTTTGGACGGTCAATGGCTAAGAGGACCTCAATTAACGAAACCAGTTGAATCTATTGAACAATTACAATTCAAAAGTGAAGAAACATCACCAAATAATATTACAGAATTCATTTTAGATAAAAACACACAAGCACAGTTTGATGTAGTCTTTCCTTTACTGCACGGTACAAATGGAGAAGATGGCACGGTACAAGGATTATTGGAAGTGTTGAATTTCCCCTACGTAGGTAACGGAGTTTTAGCTTCGGCAGCTGGTATGGATAAAGTAACCATGAAGCAGCTATTTGGCGTTGCTGGGTTAAAACAAGTGCCTTATGTTCACTTTATCCGAAAAGAGTGGAGCGCGCGCTCTGAAGAAATTATCGCACAATGTGAAGCTGAACTAGGCTGGCCGATGTTTGTTAAACCAGCTAATTTAGGTTCAAGCGTTGGGATTAGCAAGGCGACAAACAGTGAAGAATTAGTTGAAGCTATCAATTTCGCTTTCCAATATGACCGTAAAGTAATTGTTGAACAAGGGATTTTAGCACGCGAAATTGAAATGGGCGTATTAGGAAATGATGACCCGAAAGTTTCTGTTGCCGGTGAAATCAAGCCTATGACTGAATTCTATGACTATGATTCAAAATATAAAGATGGTTCAACTGCGCTAATCATACCTGCCGAAATTACTTCTGACGTGGAAAGTACAATGAAAGACATGGCCATCCGTGCATTTAAAATTTTGGATTGCTCAGGTTTAGTTCGTTCGGATTTCTTTGTAACGGAGAACAACGAGGTTTATATTAATGAAGTAAATACAATGCCAGGTTTCACTCCGGTTAGTATGTATCCTTTATTATGGCAGCATACTGGTGTAAGCTACCCACAATTAATCGATAACTTAATTGAGCTGGCGATTGAACGTCATACAGAAAAACAACAATTACAATATAACCGAGATTAGAGTGAATAGATATGAAAAAAACACTAAAAGAAATTGCCGATTGGTTAAATATTGAATGTGCAGGCAAGCAGGATACAATTGTAACGGGAGTATCCATTGATACGCGTACAATTGCGGAAGGAGATTTGTTTATCCCTTTTCGCGGCGAGTCGGTAAATGGACATAAATATGCCCGTCAAGCATTTGAAAAGGGTGCTTCTGCAACGCTTTGGCTAAAGGATGAACCGAATCCACCAGAAGATAAACCGGTTTTATTTGTTGAAGATGCGGAACAGGCTTTACAGGAAATGGCACGTGCCTATCGCAAGTTGCACCAAGCAAAATTTATTGGTGTTACTGGATCCAATGGCAAAACCTCTTCGAAAGATATTTTAGCTAGTATGCTATCGCCATATTATAAGGTTCAAAAAACGATAGGGAATTTTAACAATCAACTAGGTTTGCCGATTACACTATTAAATCTTGATGAAGATACTGAAATAGCTGTTTTGGAAATGGGAATGAGCGGTTTTGGTGAAATTGAATTTCTAACTAAAATGGCAAAACCTCATTTTGCCGTCATTACAAATATTGGTGAGGCACATATGCAAGACCTTGGTTCGCGTGAGGGGATTGCAAAAGCTAAGTTTGAAATTATTAAGGGCTTGAACCAAGAGGGGATCCTGTTTTTTGATGGTGATGAGCCATTGCTGCAAAACTTGGTGAAAGAAATGCCTCAGCTTAAGGCTAAAGGATTCGGATTTAACCCTTTGAATGAATTAGTTGCAGCCTCTATTGAAACAACTGAAAAAGGAAGCCATTTTACTGTCAGTGGTGAGGTGAATGGGGCCTTCTTTATTCCTGTATTAGGGAAGCACCAAGTGAAAAATAGCTTAAATGCCATTCTCTTAGGCAAGAATCTTGGGTTGACTGATGAGCAAATTCGAGAAGGCCTATCTCAAGTTTCATTAACGGATATGCGTATGCAACTGGTTCCTACTGCTAAAAGGATTTTATTTATTAATGATGCCTATAATGCAGCACCTACCTCTATGAGCGCAGCTATTCAATTTGTCCAATCGACATCATTGCGTGAGGATAAATGGCTGGTGCTAGGTGACATGCTGGAGTTAGGTGACAATGAACAGCAATTCCATGAACAAATTGCAAAAGTGATTGATGAAAAAGAAATCTCGAGAGTTTGTTTATATGGTCCCAGAATGAAGTGGCTATATGACCAATTAAAACAAAAATTTGCTAGTGAAAATTTAATTCATACCGAGAATAGTTACGACAAAATTGTAGAATATATAAATGCACATGCAAATGAAAAAACTTTAATTTTATTAAAAGGCTCTCGAGGTATGAAATTAGAAACGCTTCTAAAATCTTTCGAATAATTTTATGGTGCTTTTAAGCTATCTATGGCTTGAAGGCACTTTTTTTATAGGTTTAGTTGAAGCATAAACGGGAATTATTATGGCAGAAGATGCAATACATGGGCAATTAAAAGTTTGCGAATTTTTTAATAGCCACAAGAGCAATATAAGGACTGTACCAGTTAAAGAAGCGCTTAGACTTATGAAATGTCCGACGAGTAAAGCAGAAATTTAAAAAGGCTGATTGTTAGCAAATATTAAAGGATTTTATTAAAGAACAAGATAATGAAAATTTCCTATGGAACATCACTTATACTAAAGTGATCGAGTATGACTATGGTTTCCTTCATTTTCAACCTACAAAACGAAAATTAAGAATATTATAACAAGAGCATTATCGTTGCAATGCAGTTAAGAGCCGTGATAGACTATGATAAGCAATGGATACATTTTGTGCGAAGGCTCTTCACAAAACATGATGAAGAGTGCTTTTTTTTGAATTTAACGGTTTTATTCTATTTTGATTGAGTTATAAACATAAGAAAATGGGTAGAATTGAACCGCTCGGCAAAGACCGGGCTTTCCCTTTCATATAAAATCGCTCTCTGTAGAAGCAGAGAATAATTAAGTATCGGAAACGTTCCAAAACTTAGGCTCGAAGTTTGCCGCATTTCATCTGAAAATGTAACCATTTGTCAACTTAAAGGAAAAAAGGAGAATGAAGAGTTTGACAAATTTTTCAGAATTAAATATTACCGAATCAACACTACGTTCATTAAAACGTATGGGATTTGAAGAAGCAACACCAATCCAAGAAGGCACTATTAAGTTTGCATTAGAAGGTCGTGACGTATTAGGTCAAGCGCAAACTGGTACTGGTAAAACTGCAGCATTCGGAATACCACTTATCGAGAAAATCGACCCGAAGAACCCAAATATACAAGCATTAATTATTGCTCCCACTCGTGAATTAGCAATCCAAGTTTCGGAAGAACTATATAAAATTGGTTATGATAAACGCGTTAAATTATTATCTGTATACGGTGGACAAGAAATCGGACGCCAAATTCGCGCGTTGAAAAATAAACCACAAATTATCGTTGGTACTCCAGGACGTATCCAAGACCATATTAACCGTCACACATTAAAGCTTGATCAAGTACAGACACTTGTTTTAGATGAAGCTGACGAAATGTTAAACATGGGCTTCATTGATGATATCAATGCAATTCTAGAAAACGTTCCGGAAAGTCGCCAAACATTATTATTCTCGGCTACAATGCCACCTGCAATCCGTAAAATTGCAAATAACTTCATGAAAAATCCAGAAGAAGTTAAAATTAAATCAAAAGAAATGACAGTTGAAAATATCGAGCAATTTTTCGTAAAAGCGCAAGAACGCGAAAAATTCGACGTATTAACTCGAATTTTAAATGTTCACCAACCTGAACTTGCAATCATCTTCGGCCGTACAAAACGCCGTGTAGATGAATTATCACAAGCGTTAAGCATCCGTGGTTACGTAGCGGAAGGAATTCATGGTGACTTAAGCCAAGCAAAACGTATGTCTGTATTGCGTCAATTTAAAGAAAACAAAATTGACATCCTTGTTGCAACAGACGTAGCTGCACGTGGACTTGATATTTCTGGGGTAACGCACGTTTATAACTTTGATATCCCTCAAGATCCAGAAAGCTATGTTCACCGTATCGGTCGTACTGGCCGTGCAGGTAAATCAGGACTTGCAGTTACATTCGTAACTCCACGTGAAATGGGTTACTTACGTATTGTTGAAGAAACAACGAAAAAACGTATGACGCCACTTCGTCCACCAAGTGAATCAGAAGCACTTGTTGGTCAACAAAAAGTTGCTATGGAGAAGTTAGTTGAAATCGTTCAAGCAAACGATTTAAACGACTACCGCATTTTAGCCAATGAGTTATTAGAAGAACACAATGCAGTTGATTTAGTTGCAGCAGCTATTAAATCAATGACGAAAGAGCCTGATGAAACACCAGTATCGATTTCTGAAGAGCGTCCATTACCAGCTCGCAAAGAACGTTCTGGCGGTGGCCGCGGACGCGGAGGAGACTCTCGCGGAGGACGTCGTGACTTCGGTCGTGGCGGACGTAGTAGCGGTGGCGGCGGTGCCCGTCGTGACGGTGGTCGCAGAGATGGCGGACGTCGTGAAGGTGGCCGCAAAGAAGGAGATCGCCGACGTTCTTCTTCAAGCACACCACGTCGTCGTGAAGACTAATAAATAGTGTAACTTTAAAAAGCGCCCTTTTGGGGGCGCTTTTTTTGTGTGTGCGAAAATCGAAAAAGATATGAAGCGAAATCGATACACGAAAGCAACCGAGGCAACAGTGGAAGGGAATCGAGAAGCGAGCTTGATGCCCGAGA
>DAMDNS010000025.1:0-4545 GCA_032083605.1 Ureibacillus sp. | reverse complement strand
AACCGAGGCAACAGTGGAAGGGAATCGAGAAGCGAGCTTGATGCCCGAGAGCAACAGAGGCAACAGTGGAAGGGAATCGAGAAGCGGCCTTGATGCCCAAAAGCAACAGAGGCAACAGTGGAAGGGAATCGAGAAGAGGCCTTGATGCCCAAAAGCAACCGAGGCAACAGTGGAAGGGAATCGAGAAGAGGTCTTGATGCCCGAGAGCAACCGAATCAACAGTGGAAGGGAATCGAGAAGCGAGCTTGATGCCCCAAAGCAACAGAATCAACAGCAAACGGGAATCAAGAAGCAAACTCGATGTCACAAAACAATCAAACCGGCATTGAACGGCAATAAAAAAATTTATTCCTGTTAGATGACAAAAACGGGATATACTCTTTTATAAATACTCGCTCAATTTTTGAATATATTGAAACAAATTGATGCTTGGAACGTATAAAATAGAAGTAGAAGGGGTGTGTATGGTGAGAAATCAGTTGATGTTTCAGATACCGAGGAAGGGTTTAACTGTATGGCGATTATATGGCTTTTTTAATACATTAGGAACAGCGGTTTTAATGGGCATAGTATGCTTTTTAACTTACTATTTTGACTGGCCATCGTTTATATATTACATAGCTATGGCACTTGTACTTATCGTTGGGCTAACATCGATTTGGCTATTCCCGAATATTCGCTGGGATCATTGGAGATATGAGGTTCGAGAGCATGAAATTGAAATACAGAGCGGTCTTTTTATCGTAACACGGACACTAATTCCGATGGTGCGTGTACAGCATGTAGATACTTCGCAAGGACCAATATTAAAAAAGTATGATCTATCCAATATTTCTATTTCTACAGCCGCGACGACACATGTTATCCCGATGTTAGTAACAGATGATGCAGACAATTTGCGTTCGCGTATTTCTATACTGGCAAGGGTGGCTGAAGATGATGTCTGAGGAGCGTTTTAAATTACATCTGGTTGCCGCCGTGGTTGATTTTGTAAAAGGATTAAAAGAGCTGATTCTTCCGTTTTTAATTATCTTTTTTGCAAACGGATTTAATTTAACCTTTAATCCGGAAGATGGTAGCTTTTGGTCAAGTCTTATTCCACTGGGAATCTTCACGTTAATAATTATCGTGCGATTAATCAATGGGATTTTAAAATGGTGGACTTATGTGTATTGGTTTGAGGAAAATGAGTTACGGGTCGAGTATGGTCTAATTGTGAAGAAGAAGCGCTATATTCCCTTTGATCGAATTCAAAGCTTGAATTACAAAGAGGGGATCTTCCATAGAATCTTTGGCCTTGTCCAAGTTATGGTAGAAACAGCGGGTAGTACGAATGGCAAGCCAGAAGTCATCTTATCGGCAATTACAAAGGATGCTGCCGCCCTAATTGAACAGGTTACACGAAAAAGAAAAGAACAAAAGCAAGAGGATGAGCTGCAGGCTGCCGATATGGTGTCATTAGAAAAGAGTGATCAAAGCCAAAGTCATCAAGAAAACCACATTACAATTCAAGGCATAAACCAGATTGCAAGTTTAGATCCAAGCCCAAGAGTCATTCATAAAATGAACACAAAGGATTTGATAATCCTTGCTACTACTTCAAGCAGTATGGGGGTTGTAATTGCCGGGGTTGCAGCGGTGCTTTCCCAATTTGCTGAGTATATTCCTTTTGAATGGTTATTTGAAGAGCTTTCTTCTTTTGTTAAGATTGGATTTATGGTTATTGCCTTAGCTGTCTTTGCTTCATTTATGATTACGTGGATTGTTGCCGTTATTATTACTTTTATAAATTATTATGATTTTACAATTATAGAGGAAAATGAACGATTAACAATTACGCGCGGATTCTTGGAGAAGAAGAAGGTGACGATTCCTTTAAATCGTATTCAAGCAATTAAAATTGTTGAAAATCCTTTAAGGCAAATGTTCGGGTTTGCAGCTGTTGCTGTCGAAAGTGCGAGTGGTGGGTTTGGCGGAGAAGAAAAGAAAATTACGCTTTTCCCGTTAATTAAGAAAAAAAGTTTATATGATCCGCTTGGAGATTTGTTTCCACAATTTGAGTGGCAGCAAGCTTTAACGAAGCCGCCTAAAAAAGCAAAGCCATTCTTTTATCGAATAGATTTTCTTTGGATATTGCCAATTATTGCACTTTGTTCGTACTTTTGGTTCCCGTATGGATTATTATCGTTGCTGATTCTTGTCCCGGTTATTTTACTGGGCTTATGGCAATTTAAAACGGCTGGATATGGAATTAGTGGAAATCAGCTTACACTGTGTTACCGAATTTTTAGTCGTGTAACATTTATAGTAGAGAAAAAACGAATTCAAGCTATGGACTGTAGGCAAACCTATTTTCAAAAGCGAAAAGAGATTGCTTCCGTGCAGGTGACGGTTATGTCCGGATTGACTGGAGCATCAGCAAAAGCGCCGAATTTTGATAATCGTTCTGCAGAAGAAATGATGAATTGGTTCGGGAAATCGACTTCCTAATCTAGATTGAGTATATTTAAAGGCAATCTCAGCTATTAACGAGATTGCCTTTTTGTGTGCTATTATTTTTGTCTCCAACGAATGATATTCTTTGGTGAGAAATAAGATAAACCAAGCAGGAAACCAGTGATCAGACCACCGATATGACCTGCAATATTGATATTAGGAGTGAGGAAAGTAATGATGACACTAATAATAATAAGGGGCATGATTACTTGTTTTAGTTGTGGCATTGTACGGCGTGTGTAGTAGACAAGCGCTGCAAATGCACCAAAAATACCATAAATCGCCCCACTTGCGCCTACTGTTGCATACGTAGCATCTTGTGTTACAAATGTCGCCACATTTCCAAATATGCCAGCAAGGAAATAAATCGTTAAAAAACGTGCCTTTCCGGCTATTTTTTCTAGCTCAGGTCCAAATAGGAATAATGAAAACATGTTAAACAAGACGTGCATAAAGCCGGCGTGAAGAAACAATGACGTAATTACTCGCCACCATTGGCCACCGCTGACTAAATAATTCACATTAACTCCTGCGTAAAAAATCGCATCACCGATATATGGCAGCATTGTTATAATAAAGATAATGAAATTTATCGCAATAATCGTTGACACTACAGGATATAGTTTTAGAAACTGCTTGAAATTTTCTCTTCGAATAAACATTTATACACCTCATATTAAATGTGCCTTGGCGTAATTGTACCTGACGCAAGCTTTCGGTACAGCTAAAAGATATGTACCTGACGCAAGCTCTCGGTACAGTCAAAATATATGTACCTGACGCAAGCTTTCGGTACAGTCAAAATATATGCTGCACATAGTTTATCAAGAATGCTCGATAAGCTTTCGTTAAAATTTATGGCCACCGCCGATAGCCATAACTTCATTCAGTTGTGGCTCAACCTGAATTGAATCTATTTGCCTTATACATTCATCTTACCATTTAAAGAAGTGGAACACTTCTATTGAATGAAGTTAAAATTATTATACATGGTATTTTATTAATAATAAAAGGAGAACTTCCATATGATAAAAGGAATTGGACTAGATATAGCAGAAATCCCAAGAATAAAGAAAGCTATGGAACGTTCAGAAAAATTTGGACAAAGGATTCTATCTGAACGGGAGCTACATATATTTAATCAACTATCCGAACTACGAAAAACTGAATTTTTAGCGGGGAGGTTTGCAGCAAAGGAGGCATTTTCCAAAGCAAGAGGTACTGGTATTGGCAAGGGTTGCGAGTTTCGCCAGATTGAAGTTTTAAAGGACGAGTCAGGAAAACCAATTTTGCTTTTCAACGGAGAATTAGTGAGTGGACATGTCAGCATAACACATACAAAAGAGTATGCAGCTGCTCAAGTTATACTAATGGAGTAGCCTATACTATTGGAGAATAAACGCTAGAAACAATTGTGATTAATAATTTGTTAAGTTGTCCAAAAGTGATAGCATAAAGTTATGCATCCACTCATATATTTGACGTATCGGAGCTTAAAGTAGAAGAAAGGATGGAGTTTTGCGACACAAATTAACCTTATTTTTTGTCATGTTGTTAGGAGTGCTAATGCTCGCAGCTTGTGGGGAGGATTCACAGGAGGATGTTCTGCAAGATCTTAATGATAAGTGGAACGATGTAAAAGGGTATGAACTAGATGCCACAATGGAAATCAAAACAGGTACTGAACCAAGAGTTTATGATGTAAACGTATGGCACACTGAACCAGAATTTTACCGTGTGAAAGTAACTCAGCAAGGCGAAGATGTAACACAAATGATTATTCGTAATGATGAAGGGGTATTTGTAGTAACACCGTCACTTAGAAAAACGTACAAGTTCCAAAGCGAATGGCCAAAACAAAATAGCCAAGCCTATTTAATTGGCGCTTTAGCAGAAGACTTATTAGCCGATGATGGTGTGACTATGGAGCAAGATGATAAGAATTACATCTTCACAGCAGCAACTCGAAATAATCATAAGAGTATTATGCCAACGCAAAAAATTGTAGTGGACAAGAAGACGATGCTGCCGACATCTGTATCAGTAGTA
>DAMDNS010000024.1:0-12469 GCA_032083605.1 Ureibacillus sp. | reverse complement strand
CATTCGCGGATTCAATGTCAAAGGTTCCGCCTTCAATGGCGATAAGTGCTTTTGAAGCATCCTTGTCATTTGTGGACTTGATGCCATCACCACCAGCAGTAATGCTAATGTTCCCGTCTTTTACTGCAACGAGATCTCGGCCCATCAAGCCGTCATCTTTTGCTTCGATTTGGATTGTCCCACCGGTAATTCTTAATTCATCCTTGGAGGCAATTCCGTTATTGTAGTTGCCATTTACAACTAAGGTTCCATCGCCATTAATTGTGAGATCATCTTTACTGAAAAGGGCAGCGTTTGGTTCATCGTCATCTGAATTTTCATAGACATAACTTTCGCCATCACTCAGTATGTTTTCTGTTCCATTTTCCAATGACACAACCGTTTTTTCTGCTTTTTCTACAAAAATTGGTGCAGTAGTCGATGAGTTAATTTCAGCACCGTTGAGGATCAGTCGCACTGTTCCTTCATCTTCTGCATTTACGATAATTTGCCCATCATTCAGCTTTCCACTGATTTCATAAACCCCGGAAGTTCGAATAGTTATGGTATTTCCTTCAATAACCACACCACCGTTCCCATCAAAGCTGGCACTGTCGCCATTTAGTTTAATGGAAGTGGCATTCTTCCAATCCGTATAAAAATCCTCATCCGTATACGAGACTTTATCTTTTATCACATCAGCTATTTCCTGACTGCCAATGGTACTTAGGCTCTCTGCTTCGGCCACAGCAGGAATAGTAGAGGACGTGTCCTCCTTTGTAGTATCGCTGCAAGCAAATAATAATGCGCTGCTCATCATAAGAGGTGTCGCGACTTTTAATAGTTTAGAATTTCGTATATTCATTAAAATTAACTCCTTTTCATTTCTCATTTTTAAAAGCTGTTATTTCGTGCTTATGAGGCTATTATTAAAGACCAACCTTAAATCAACCTTAAAAAAATTTAAATTTGCATTTATGGAAATTGGACCTATAATCAAACGTAGAAAATGAACGAAAGAAAAGGGGGAGCGTTATAT
This sequence comes from Ureibacillus sp., assembly GCA_032083605.1. Classification (GTDB taxonomy): domain Bacteria; phylum Bacillota; class Bacilli; order Bacillales_A; family Planococcaceae; genus Ureibacillus. The sequence continues at coordinate 11,451 of DAMDNS010000024.1, read as the reverse complement.
GAAGCTATTAATTATTGAAGATGACAAATATTTATCAGATTCTATATGTGAAACGGTCAGAGAGATGTTCCAGCCGGAGCAGGCATTCGATGGAGAAGAGGGGTTATTTCTGGCCGAACAAAATATATTTGATGTCATTATTTTAGATATCATGCTGCCCTCTATGAACGGATATGAGGTTCTGCAAAATCTTAGAAAGCAAAACATCACGACTCCTGTCATTATGCTGACAGCAAAGGATGGCATAGATGATAAAATTCAAGGCTTCAAAGTTGGAGCGGACGACTATTTAGTGAAGCCGTTCCATAGAGAAGAGCTATTGCTTCGACTGGAGGCCATGGTTAGAAGGTCCGGTGGATTACTTAAGGAGAATGTCATTACCTTTAAGGATCTCAAGCTGAATATTAAGAATAAAACCGCCGAGATTAATGGGGAAATCCTTAAATTAAACGGGAAGCAATTCGATTTGCTAGAGTATTTAATTAATAATAAAAATGCGATTTTAACAAAGGAACAAATTTTTGATCGTATTTGGGGCTTTGAGTCAGATACATCGACAACAGTTGTAGAAGTGTACGCAAGTAACTTAAGAAAGAACCTAAAAAAATACGGCTATGATCAATTCATCAAAACGTTCCGAGGGTTAGGGTATATGCTGTCGGACAGTGGTGAAGATAATGTTTAATAAAACGATTTTCAGAAAGCAGCAATTCAAGTTTATGCTGCTGAATTTACTTGCATTTACAGTGATTTTCACGATTTTTAGCTTCATCATTTTTGGACAGGTCCAAAATACTCTGTACTCGCATGCAGATGAAGAGCTTAAATCATTTAAAGAGAGACTAACAGACGATGTTAACGTTGATGGAGAAGCAGAGTTTAGGAACCCACCAGGAAATGAAGGGCAAAATCAAGATTTACCCATAAAAGATATAAAAGGAGATAATCCGAACCCTCGTATTGTTATAGTTCATTGGGACAATTCAGGAAATATAGTAAATGAAGGAGAAATCGGATCCTTATTTTACGAAAATTATCTGATGGATTATCAACTTGATAAGAGCAAGTTTGATGAAATCACAATGATATCAATCGATGATGTATACCATTTCCGGTCGATGCTTTTTAAAGATACCAATTATCAGGATGGGATTGCTTATACACAGCTTTTGATTAATGTGGATGCGGAACAAACTATTATCTCGAATTTTGTAAGATTGGTAACGATTTGTTCAGTGATTTTCATCATTCTCTCAATCTCTGCAAGCTTCCTGTTATCCAAAAAGATGATGAAGCCAATTATACTGTCCTGGAACAAGCAGGCGGAGTTTGTGGAAAATGCTTCACATGAATTGAGAACACCCTTAACCATTATTCAAAATAAATTGGAGTTATTGCTTCGAGCACCGCAAGAAAGAATTGCTGATAAATTTGAAAACATTGCTTTGAGCCTTTCTGAAACACGTCGATTATCAAAGCTGACCTCGGATTTATTAACCCTTGCCAGAGCAGACTCCGCGGAAACAGAGCTAAGCATGCAGAACGTTGATGTGGATGCTTTGGTTAAGGAGGTTTGTGCGCCATATCAGGAAATTGCCGAGTCACAGGAAAAGCATTTTTGGCTAAATTTAAAATGTCCAATCGCGATAAATGCCGACCAAACCCGCTTGCACCAGCTATTCGTGATCTTGCTTGATAACGCTCTTAAGTACACCGGTGAAAATGACAGCATTGGTGTGAAAACGTATGAGGAAGATCAGCGGGTTGTAGTAGAGGTAAGTGATACTGGGATTGGAATAAAAGAAGAAAATATGCAGCACATTTTCGAGCGGTTTTACCGGGAGGATAGAGCAAGATCTAGAGAAACTGGCGGAGTGGGCTTAGGATTATCCATTGCTCAATGGATTGTCGAAAAGCATAAAGGCTCCATCAAAGTAATGAAAAACCAAAATAAAGGAACGACTTTTATTATAAAATTGCCAAAGTAAAGAGATTGCAGCGATGCAATCTCTTTTTTTGTGGGCTGAATGTTTGAAGTGAAGGCTTTTGGGAGTGGGTCTATTGCTAATTAATAGCGAAACTCATTGTATATAGGACAGGGGAAACGGTTATAAGGCATTTTGAGCTTCAAGGGGGATGAAGAGTCGAATTAAATCCGTTTATAAGACGTTTGGCTTCTTGGGGCAAGTTGAATGGTCGCAAAGAACGGCTTCATAAGATTACTTGCTTCAAGCAAGCAGAACCTTCGTAAAATACCATCCTATTAAGCGGTTTATCTCGTTCACTTAACCGAATTAGGAGATTTTTTCGTTCACCCGAATTTCTTTAAGGTTTGTTTAAGGTTTGTCCCTAATAATGTGATTCATACAAGAACACAACATGCAGCAAAGGAGAAGGGCAGATGGAAGCAAGACGCTTGAATGGTGTAATGGGTCGGACGGAGCTGAAGCATGAAATTACAAAGATGGATTGCCATTTACTAAGAAATAAATTGAAGCATGTCATGAAGATAGATCCTTACGCTAAGAAGGATGGAAAGTATTTAATTCGCAGTGTGTACTTTGATAACTTCGACAATAAAGTACTAACCGAGAAAAAGGAAGGCTTTTATCATCGGGACAAGTTTCGTGTCAGACTCTATGACTACAATATGAATTTCCTAAACTTAGAGAAAAAGAGTAAACGAAATAATCTTACCTATAAACAAAAATGTTCGATTACGCCAAAAGAATTCGAAAAGATAAGACTCGGGGATATCGCATGGATGGAGAAAGACTCGAGATCGCTAATCCGGGATTTATATGTGCAAATGAATTTGTTTCAAATACGGCCTGTAACCGTGGTTGACTATGTAAGGGAAGTCTTTATTTATGATCAGGGAAATGTCCGAGTAACATTTGATAGTGATATTAAAACAAGCTTTCGGAATAACGATTTGCTGAATCCCGATCTTGCCATGGTTGAAACAAATCCGGAAGTTGTCATCCTTGAAGTGAAGTATGACGAGTTTATTCCTGATGTGGTTAAGTATTTACTGCAGCTGGGTAACCGGAAAAAGGGAACCTATTCGAAGTATCAAATCAGCCGAATGTTCGGGTAACGCAAGAGATAAATGGAGGAATTAAAAATGGAAACTGTAAATTTTGATGATATTTTCAAATCTAGCATTTTAGAAAAAACAAGTAGCTTTTCAATTACTGATTCGGTTATCGGATTATTGGCAGCCTTTGTAATAGGGCTATTCATTTATTATGTATATAAGAAAACTTTCTCCGGTGTCATTTACTCACATACGTTCAATATTTCTTTAATCGTTATGTCGATGGCTACAGCTTTAATCATTATTGGGATTTCGTCCAATGTCATGCTGTCATTAGGGATGGTTGGAGCATTATCGATTGTGCGCTTTAGAACACCGATCAAAGACCCGATGGATATCGTTTATATCTTTTGGGCAATTGTTTCTGGTATTTTATGTGGGGCTGGATTCATCCCGCTAGTGATTATTGGTTCAATATTAATTGGCCTCGTGCTAATTCTGTTCGGTAATCGAATTAAAGTAGAAAATCCGTATCTATTAGTAGTTAGGTATGATGAAATGTCTATTGAAAAAACAATGGAGCATGTCATTTCAGAACATGTTAAAAAGCATTCGATCAAATCAAAATCTGTGATGCCAGGCAACGACTTTGAAGTAACCTATGAAATTCGTGTCAAAGAAAATGATATGAGCTTCATCAACAACATTTCAAACTTAGAAGGCGTCAAATCAGCTATCATGTTAAGCTATGACGGCAACTTTACAGCATAGGTCATGAAACGAGTCATCCTCACTTCTTAGGTGGGGATGATTTTGTTTATGAATGAGAATTTTGTGCGGAAGCTTAAAGGCTCCAACTTCAAACTCCCAACTCCCAACTCCCAACTCATCTTCATTCAACCTCCAACATAATCAATAGATAGCTCATTGCATAAATCGGAAGTGCAATGGATGTAATCAAATACATAGCCATCTCGCCTTTAGTAAGCTTTCTTTTCCATTTTGTTAGTTTTAGCTGCCGTCTATAAATAAAGCAAGAAAACACGAGTATCAAAAGAGTTAAATCTCTCACGGTTTCAAGTAAATTCACTCAATCTGCTTCTCCAATCTATTAAATCCATAGCTTTTCAATACATATGATTAAAACGATTAGATTATTCATATCAACAAACTCGTGGCTTGCAGTAATCGCAACCCACTAAGGATAAATCTACCCATCTTGGAGAAACTATCTTTAATTGCAATTTTCATTCCCAATTTCAAAGAATGATTTCTAAACCTATGAGCTAACGGATTCTTTTACTTCCCCAGACTTTATCCCACATATGTTACACTTCCAACAAGAGGTGATTCGATATGCAGCAATTAAGATTTGAAGCGTCTTGGGACAAAGCATTGGCTGCCAAGGACCGACAAGAGATAGAAAGAATTTTTAGCGAAACAAAAAATCCAACAGAATTTACTGTTCAATTCACGCCCCTAAGGGTAGCAACAAACCATGCAAATGCGTTACTTGTGACAGTATTGGTGCATAACTTTATGGACTATCCGCTTAGCTTTGATCGTACAAGATTACTTTACAGCTTAGAGGGAGAGGCTATTGCTGATGAGGTATTCACTTTGCCTGCTTTTAGTGTTCCTCCTGAAATAAGTATGCCATGGACGTTTATTTTTCCAAAGGGCAGCTATAAATCGTTGAATTCATTTGAGAATGGAAGACTAGAGATAGTTTAATCGTGCTTCTAGATTTTTTTCTAAAAAAAGCAGCATATTTTAAAATAATAAATTGAATATTCGTAAGAAGTGATATATTCTTTTAATACTATTAATTCAAAAAGTGAGGCAGTAGAGATGCAACCCATCTATGATGATTCAAACACGTTATTTTCAATCTATAAATCCCTTTTTGAATCGAATCCTGACCCTGCTTACGCAGTTGATAAGAATGGAAAGTTTATCATTATTAATAAAAAAGCAATGGATTTAACAGGATATACTGACGAAGAGTTTTCTGAAATTTATTTTTCACAAATAGTAGTAGAAGAATTCAAGGAAACAATAAATAGAACCTTTCTAGATGTTTTAGCCAATGGCACAAAGAAAAGCTTCGATTTGGCCATTCAACATAAAAACGGGCAAACCATTGAGTTATACGGAACCTCCGTGCCCATTATTGTTGAAAATCAGATAATCGGTGTTGCAGGAATCGTGAAAGATATGACAGAAAAAAATCAAATGCAGAGAGAGCTTGAAAGGACCAAAATCGAATTAGAAAATGTATTTAATACGATAGATGTCTGTGTATGGTCAAGTGATTTTGAACATAAGGAGCTTTTCCAAATCTCTTCTGCATGCAAGAAAATATATGGTTATTCGCAAGAGGCGTTTAAAAAGAACCCTAACCTTTGGATGGAGGTTATTCATCCTGATGACATTGCTTATGTAGAATCCATGCAATATCAGTTAGCAAAGGGAGAGTCTCTTAAACTGGAGTATCGAATTATTGATGCCCACCATAATATTAAATGGGTTTCCAATTCAACAACGCCAATATTAAATGAGTCAGGCAAGATTACAAGGCTCAATGGTGTTGTGGCGGATATCCAGAAAAGACGTATGGCAGAAGCGCAACTAGAATTTATGGCATTCAATGACGAATTAACAAAGCTGCCTAACCGAAGACGATTAGAACAGCTTTTAAATGAATCTATTTCGAATGCTACAGAGTCGAATTCCAAAATGGCTGTGCTCTATTTTGATGTAGACCAATTCAAATGGGTTAACGATACTCTCGGACATACGATGGGAGACAATGTATTAAAGCTCATTGCTGAGAGAATAAAAAGCGTCATAGGAGAAGATGGCATCATATCGAGAATAGGTGGAGACGAATTTATTATCCTATTACAAGATGTGAAAGAATTGGAAAATGTGGAGGAAGTAGCACAAAGAGTGATTGACGAGATACTTCAACCGATTTATATAGGGGAAAGAAGCTATGTTCTTACAGGCAGTATCGGAATAAGTTTGTTTCCAGACGATACAAGTGATGCAGATAAGCTGATTACATTAGCGGATCGCGCATTAAATGAAGCAAAAAAGGATGGGAAAAACACCTATAAATTGTATCATTCGGACTTTTCGGAAGGGATAGTCAGAAAATTGGAGATATTGCAAGCTTTGCGCCAGGCCATAAAAACGAACGAATCGCTAACTTTAAACTATCAACCAATTGTAGATACATGCTCGGAACGGATAGTTGGTTTTGAAGCACTTTTACGTTGGAATGATCCTTTATTAGGATTTGTTTCTCCAGCGGAATTTATCCCGATAGCGGAGGAATCCGGCCTCATTCTTCCATTAGGTGAATGGGTTATCCGAACTGCATGCATGAAGTTTAATGAGTTATATAAGAGCAGTGGATACACGCCGTACTTATCTGTAAATGTATCAACGAAGCAATTTGAAAATGAACAATGTGTTTCAAGGCTAAAAAAGATATTAGAAGAGACGAATTTTGATCCGAAAAACTTAAAAATAGAGTTAACGGAGAGCATCATGATGAAAGACGTAGAGAAAATTGTGAAAAAGCTCAATCATTTGAGAAAGGTAGGAGTTGAAGTATTTCTTGATGATTTTGGGACAGGTTATTCTTCACTCAGTTATCTTGGGGTACTCCCTATTCATACCCTTAAAATCGATCAGTCTTTTGTCCAGAATATAGATGGTATTGGTCAGGAAGCGATAATTCGTACAATTATCTCAATGGCCGACAGCTTAGAAAAAGGAATAATTGCTGAAGGTGTTGAAGAAGAGAACCAACTGGCATATTTGAAAAAATTCGGTTGTCATCATATACAAGGCTATCTTTTTAGTAAACCGGTAGCGTTTGAAGAGATACCTTCATTATTAAATAAAGAGACATTCAAGAAATGAAATCAAATCAAGGCGATTGCATATGAGATGCAGTCGTCTTTTACCGTTTAAGAAGGATTTATATGGAAGAAAAGAGAAATTCTAATTAAGGTTAGAAGTCGGAAATTATAAAGAGGGGGAGCATAGTGGAATTTAAAAGTGTTAAGCAAAACTTTAAGGTAGTTGCCTTAAAGGGGAATGGAGCATATGCTCATTTGGGTGAGGAAGTACCGTTACTTGCAAAGCAATTATTAAGTCGATCAAATGAAATAGAGGACCATTTGGGCGTAGAAATTGCTCTATTCGAACCTAAAAGGAATCGTGCACATCAAGAAGGGGAGTACTTTGTCGGATTAATAGTCAATAAACGTTTAAAAGAGGTACCAACAGGAATGGATTTTATCGAGATGGACCAGCAATATATAACAGCTAGAGGGAAAATATCAAGCATCAGTACCCTACACTCAGATTTAATTAAATGGGCGGATGAACAAGGGTATAAGAGAAACCTTGATTCATATATTGTGGAGACGTATCACCCTAAGGCAGATGAAGAGGAAGTACAAATATATCTACCGATTTTTTGAAGCTAGGAAATCATAGTGCGATTATTTTAGCAAGAGAGAGCCACTTGGTGAAAGGCTGGTGAGTATAAAAGAGTGGAAAATAAAAAAGTTTCTAAAATTGAGAGATGGCGAGCAAAATATGCAGCGATACTTGTCGCAACAGGTTGCTTATATAGTACCATTGTCAGTTGGGGGGAAAACTGGTTTATGACCGCTTTATTATTTGCCGGGGTATTGATCTGTGGAACCTTTGGTATGTTGAACTTGAAGAGTGCTTAGAGAATATTTTTGTGGGGTGCGTTCCTCCTATATTTTACCAGTTTTTGGACTGAAAAAATATGCTTACACGAACACTTAAAAACTTGTTATAATAATTCAATCAGTGTGTAGAGATATTGGTATAGTTATACTTGACCAAAAATATATGTCGCGAGATACGTCTACCATCTGGAATATAAATTTCGGAGGGGAAAATATGTATAAGGAAGATAGACTTCCACAAAACGCAAAAGAGGGCATAGTATTTATGTTGATTATCTCTATTATCTCAGTCAATACGATTGCGCCGATTATTATGGGCCTGGAAATGGGCTTCAGCAAGGAACATTATATTGAAACGTTAAAGGTAATACCGTTTATGTGGGTAATCGTCGTTCTTTTAGTAAGATTAGTTGCAGGACCAATTGTTGGTAAAGTGATGCCAAAATTCGTTGGCCAAACAGATGGATTTAATGCCAGGATTTTATTGAACACTTTATTGAATGTTACGGTTATATCCATTCTTTTGACAATAATTGGAACTTGGGTTGGTACGAGACAAATAAGCCTGGAACCGTTCCAAAACTTCTTTCATAGTTGGTTTAGAAATTTTGGCGTAGCCTTTTGGATTGAGCTATTAATTGCACAACCGATAGCAAGGTTTGCCATGAAAAAAATTCACTCAAGACAGTCGGCACAAGTAGAAAGTGTAAATTCCTGAAAGCTGGAATTGTGAATTGAAAACACAGAAAAATGCATTATCCCATAGTGGATGGTACTAATATATTGTTTAGAAGAAAAACCAGAAATCCAACAAAAATGGATTTCTGGTTTTTATCTTATTGTAAGAGGGTTCCTTCTATTCTTCTGCAGTATTTCTGAAACTTTTAAAAGGTAAGTGGTCAATGCCTAACTCGGCTAAAGCTGCTTCTGCCTCATCTATTAAAGTTTGAGCTTTCTCTTTTGTTGCATCATCCAGGTCAGCTAAGAAGTCTCGCTCACCCTTGTCCCCTTTAGTGGGTAGATTCACGCCTAATTCAGCAAGTTGAGATTGCGCATCTTCCTTCGTGATAGTACCTGCTCGTTCTCCGTCTAGAATGGCTTGAGCCTTTTCTTTAGTCGCGTCATCCAGGTTATTTAAGAAATCACCACGAGCTCCCTTATCGCCTTTGGAAGGTAGGTCCACACCAATTTCAGCAAGTTGGTTTTGTGCTTCTTCTTTCGTGATAGTACCAGCTTTTTGTTGGTCTAGAATGGCTTGAGCTTTTTCTTTAGTCGCATCATCAAGGTCAGCTAAGAGGTCACCTCGACCCCCTTTGTCGCCTTTAGAAGGCAAGTCCACCCCAAGTTTTGCAAGTTGAGTTTGAGCATCTTCCTTCGTGATTGTACCCTCACGCTCTTGATCTAAAATGGCTTGAGCTTTTTCTTTAGTTGCATCATCCAGGTCAGCCAAGAAGTTGCTACGTTCACCTTTGCCGCCTTTACTAGGCATGTCCACACCTAGTTGGGCTAAATTCGTTTTTAGCTCATCCATAATCGTTTGCATTTTTTGTTTCGTCTCACTATCGAGAGTAGACTTCACATTGCTAGCTTGTTCTACAGCTGTGTTTGTGCTTGTTGTGCTTTCTGTTGCTGCAAAAGCTTGAGCACCATAACCCCCGATTATCCCTAGTGATAAGGCGCCTGTCATGACATATCCAAATAGTTTCTTTTTATTCATTTTATTTTCCTCCTCAGGTTTATGTTATTTCAGTCATTGTGGTGTTCTATTGAACAATGCCCACTTTACACTGCAAAAGTGAAAAAACGGTGAAAAGAAAAATAAATATTATGCGATCTATAGCCTAGGTATGTGGGAACTATAACTATAAAAGAAAGTTAATGAACAATTTATTAGAAAAGAGCTTCCTATCTAGTATGGAAAAACTTATTTCTAGATGAAATCTATTTTTCACCAACTTTTCACCGACAACCAATAAATTAGAGACATCATCTAGAAAGGAGTAAACGAATGAATACAAAAATAAGTCAACCACTGCTTAGAGGAGGAATCATCACTTCCTTGATTATGGGAGTATTCCTGATAGGGGGATATAGTGCATCGGCAGCTGTCATACATGGGCATGGCCCAGGAGGAATGATGCCAAATAGAGGCTTTGGTGGTCATCATGTCCTGTTAGGCCCTCAACATGGAGGATTTCCATGGTTAGGACTGCTTGTATTTTTCATTATAGGAATAACAATAATTGTTTTGTTAATGAAATGGCTTAAAAAGAAAGCAAAAGCTACTTCAATGGAGCAGTTCATCCAAACAACTTTAGCAAGTTCCTATCGTCCAATGACAAGCGAAAAAGAACATATTTTAGATCGATGGGAAAATGAAATAAACAAAAAGGAGAATGTTTAATATGGGGATTTTTAGAAGAGTTAAGATGATTATGAAGGCCAACATAAATGAAATATTAGATGGGGTAGAAGATCCTATTGCGATGTTGAATGAATATTCGAGAGAAATGGAGCAAGAAATGGCGAAAGCTCAAAAGGCTCTTTCTCGTCAGATTTTTGTAGAGAACAAGCAGGGGGCTCTTATACGTGAAACGAAAGAAATCGTGGTAAAAAGAGCTCGACAAGCAAATCTGGCACTGGATTACGGGGAAGAGACAATTGTGAGAATGGCTATTGAAGAGAAAATGATTTACGAAAATCATCTTAGAATGTATGAACAACAATATCAAGACATTCAAGAACAAACAAATATTCTGAAGGAACAGTTGAAGGAACTTCAAGACACTTTCATGTCATTGCAAAATAGAAAGATATTATTGGCTTCCAGAGCAAACGTAGCGCAGTCTATTAAGCACATTCAATCAACGACTTCCTCTTTTGAAACATTCAATATTTTAAAGGGAATTTCACAAGCAGAAGATCAAATTCTATTGATGGAATCAGAAATACAAGCTAACAGACAGTTTACTGGCCTATCAGTACAAGATGTAATCTACCAAAACCATGTTAATGATGAAGAAATCAATCGGGAAATCGAAAAGCTAAAAAATGAAAATGAAAATCAGTTGAAGTTAGGTTGATTAAGCTGAATTAAGAAGTACCGACCGTATAGGTTAGGTACTTCTTTTCCTGTATAGGAAAAGAAGATTATAATAGACTAAATAATTCATTTACATAACGCTGTTCAATCAGTTTATTTAATATAGTAAGTTTCAGAAGGATATTTTTGGAGGATTCTATAAAAGAGTTTTGAAAATCGCTAAATACATAATCCGAAAGGTGCGTAACAATGAATATTTTACTGGCAGAAGATGATTCTACGCTTGGAGAGCTTATTGTTTTTATGCTTAAAAAAAAGGGCGGATACAACGTCGAATGGGTGATGGAAGGTGAGGATGCTTTTTATTACGCAATGAATGCACACTACGATGTTTTAATCTTAGACTGGATGATGCCAAATGGAACCGGTGTGGAGGTTTGCGCGCGCTTACGAAAACAAGGCTATTCCGGAGCGATTTTGATGCTTACGGCAAAAGATGGAATTCAGGACCGAATAGACGGATTGGATTCGGGGGCAGATGATTATCTTGTTAAACCCTTTGAAATTGATGAGCTAATGGCCAGATTAAGGGCGCTATCACGTCGCAACTATGCTCCTATAGTTGA